>JBAYHX010000040.1:0-13411 GCA_041665965.1 Candidatus Latescibacterota bacterium | reverse complement strand
GATCCTTTCCTCTGATAATGTGGGGCGGTGTGCGACTGCCCCTGGAATTTCCCAAGTGAAAATTTCCGAACTGGATTTCGAAAAGGCAGACATACGGCAGGTGATGAAAACCCTTTCAGAGATCGGGAACAGAAATATCATACTGGACAAGGAAGTGACCGGCGAATGCACCATTTACCTGCGGGATGTTTCCTGGCCGGAGGCGCTGGTCGCAGTTATGAAAATGAACGATCTGGTTGCCTATGAAGACCGTGGATTCATCAAAGTTCTCAAAAGAATTGATTTTGAAAACCAGCAGAAACTCCTTCTTGAAAAACAGAGGCTTCTGAAACGTGAGAAACCTCTGAAAGTCCAGGTTATCAAAATCCATCACTCCAATGCAGCGGATATGAAAAACACCCTCGATCCTCTTCTCGGAAAACAGGATCAGCCTTCGGTGGACCGTCGGACGAATTCCCTGGTGTTTACTGTGTCGGATTCCAGTTTTGCGGTTGTCCAGAATATTGTACAGGAGTTGGATACCGAAACGAAACAGATATCGATCGAAGTAAAAATGGTTACTGTCGATTCAAATTTTTCGAGCGAACTGGGGATTAACTGGACTGCTACAAATAAAAATAATTCCTTAACTCAGCAGACTATTACCGCTACCGGCAAACTCCTTAATATTACATCGTCGGGGACTGTCTCCAATACGGCTCTTAACGCCACGCTCGCTTCGCTCATCGACAAGAACAAAGCGGAGGTTGTCTCGCGGCCTCATATAACTACGCAGGACAACGAGCCGGCCAATATCAGTTCCGGCAGTCAGGTACCCTATGTCACTTACGACCAGGCGCGGAACACTATTGTCCAGCTTTTTGATGCATCCACCGCTCTCAGGGTTACTCCTCATGTACTCACCGATGACCGTATACTCCTTGACGTGGAAGCTATTAGAAGGACGGCCTCGGGAGTGGGTATCGGGCTGAGTATTTCAGAGGAAAAAGCTGAGGTCAAAATGATAACGTCAAACGGCGAGACCGCAGTTATCGGTGGTATGAGGCAGATGCAGGAAACGAAACAAGACCAGGGAATTCCGATATTACAGGACATTCCGCTTGTCGGGACATTATTCAAATATACCAAGCGGGAAACAAAGAAAACCGACCTGATTATATTCATCACTCCCAGAATCGAAGCGCCGATGAGCACTCTGGTTATGCCTTCCGGACAATAAGCCGGAAGTCAGGGGAAAGGAAGAATATTAAGGTATTTTCATTATTTCAACAAAGGATTTATATCAGACTCACCGGATAGACTGAAAAGGTTTGGGAGATTCAGCGGATTGAATCTCGGCATGGTATTTTGATCTGTCTGAACAGATAACATGTTTTGTTTTCCATATTCTGGCTTCAGAACGTATTATTTTTATTGTTCTGATATACTATTTTTACCCAAGTGTGTACTGTTTTCCACCGGAGCAGATTATGAGAAAGAAAAGTGGCAATGAATATGCGAAAGCAACCTGGCTGATTGTTTTTTTCCTGACCGCTATGATTTTTGCGTTCTCCTGCGAACAGACGACCGGTCCGGGAGACACAACCGTTTCGGTGAAAAACAGACTGCTTATCTATTCAGGCGCAACATCGGTACCTGCCAATGGCGGTTCAACCAGTGTTCTGGTCAAAGTTTATTCCGGAACCGATACCACAAAAACAGTCAGCGGCGTCCAGGTGCAATTCTCGACCAATCTTGGGTCGGTACAGATTCAGAATAATGTCACTGACGCCAATGGATTAGCCCGCGCCACAGTCTTCGGCGGTTCAAAAACAGGCAGTATGGGTGTTACCGCTTCGATTGAAAACTTCTCCAATACGGTTTTCGTTTCGGTAACTCCAGGAGCGGGACTTGTTTTTGCCAGTCCTTCGGAAATCCTTGCCGACAGTTTTACACAATCAAAGATCACAGCAACAGTTATTGATTCTCTCGGGCAGCCTTCTCCGGGTGCTCTGGTCAAATTTGCAGCAACAGCCGGAACCATTACACCGCAGTCCTACACGGATGAAAAAGGAATTGCGGAAGCGCTGCTTCGAAGCTCCGCCTCAATCACCGATGTTTCCGCTGTTGTGACCGCTACGACCGAAGGAGTCGGGAAACTGGCTCTCCTGACCGCCAAACCCGCAGAGGTAAAGGTAAAACAGCCCGATTCTGTTTCCAAACCTGTCGTCATTTCATCCATACTTGGCACTGTTACGGTAATTTTCAAAGGTGTCACCGTTTCCGGGTCGGTTGGTAAAACCACAGTATTCGCCAACAACGCCGATTCTACCCTTGTGAATGTGACGGTCAAGGAAACGACTACCGGGACACCTGTGCCGAAAGCGCATCTTACCTTTACTTCAAGTCTCGGTGTTCTTCGCGCAAAAGAAGCCGATACCGACAACAACGGTAATGCACAGGTGATTTTCTTTGGTGCGAATGTATCCGGAACCGCAGTTCTTACCGCAGCGTATGCTCCGGTTCTTGCCTATACAACGGAACTGTCTCTGACAAAACAGCTCTTTATGGAATTGATGAGCAGCCCCTCCACACTTTCCGCCAACGGTACAGATGTTTCAACTATCAAGGCACAGATAACCGATGCCGACGGAAATCCCATCCAGGGAGAGAAAGTCTATTTTTCCACTAGTCTCGGAACGGTTCAGCCTTCCGGGGTCACGGATCTCTGGGGAAATGCATCAGTCAGCCTGAAAAGCCCCCGTCAGAACGGTACTGCTGAAATTCATGCGAAGTATCAAACAATCGAGAAAGTAACATACGTGCAGTTTACCGGCGCCGAGGTAAAAATCCAGGCCACCCCGATGATTCTGGTGGCCAACAATACCGACCGGTCTGCACTCACTATCAGTATGACCGATGCTTCCGGTTCCCCGGTAGTAGGAGGGGTTGTCACTCTCTCTACTGTGAAAGGTACTCTCATTTCCGGTGACGGGAAAACCGGCGGAGTTTCTATCGTAGACTCTACTTCAACTTCCGGTAAAATTACCGCCTACCTGAAATCCGGTGATCCCGGAGATGCCGTTGTTACTGTTGCCGCGCCTGGAATTTCGGAAAATATTACGGTTATTTTTACAGATTATACTTTCTCGCTCGCCTCCGAAAAGCCCGAAATTCTGGCCGGAGGGACAAAGGTGCTTGTCACCGCCAGCCTTGTTAACAAAAACGGCACTGTGACCCCGATAAATCTTGCCGATGTCAATTTCTCAACAACGCTCGGTACTATCGTTCCCAAAGAACGTACTTCCGATGGCCGTGTAACAGCGGAACTGACCAGTTCCAAATCAGCCGGAACAGCTACTGTTACCGCATCATTAAAGACTCCCCCCATCAGTTCATCGATATCGATCCCCTTTGTTGCTGCGGAGGCCGATTCTGTGTTTATCAAGGCCGATAAATTGTCGGTGCCGCTCGGAGGGGGCGCTGTTGATATCAGGGCTACCCTGTATGATGTTACAGGGAATGCGAAAGCCGGCTCAACAGTTACATTCACGATACTCAAAGGTCCCGGCGGCGGGGAACAAATTACTCCCGCTTCGGCTGTAACCAACGAACAGGGGCAGGCAACGGTGACTTTCAGTTCCGGGAATCGCGGAACTGAGATCGATGGAGTCGAGATTCAGGCTCAGGTAGGAAATAAAACCTCAAATATTGTGAAATTGACCATCGCCGGTGAACCGCATTCGGTTATCGTCGGTTTCAATAGTTCCTTTGTAACGAACAATGACGGGACGCTGGGGGTTGGTGTTACCGCGATCGTTTCTGATGTAAACCGCAACAAAGTGGTAGATAATACAGCAGTTAATTTCTCCATCAGAGGGGACGTCGGGGTGATCGAGGGGCAGGTGCTTACTCTCGGCGGTGTTGCCTCGACTATGCTGATCTATTCACCTTCGGATGCGGGAAAGGAAGTTGAGGTAGTCGCCTCTTCCGGAGGAATCTCTGAATCAGGCAGGCTCGTCCTTCCGGGAAAGGCCGGCACAATAGGCAAACTGCAGCTTTCAACAGACAAGACTCAAATGCTGGCAGATGGTGTAGATGTAGTTTCGGTAACCGTATTCCTGACCGGAACCGATGGCGAACCGCTTTCAAATCAGACCGTTTACTGCAGTGCCAGTACCGGCAAGATCGATCCCTCTGCCATTACAGGAGATGCATCTTCCACCGATTCCTCTCCCGGCAAGGCAAAAGTAGTGTATACCGGGCCTGCGCTCAGGAACGACAGTACATCAATGATCAAAGTATGGGCAGAAGGGTATTCCGATACTGCGAAAGTAGAAATACAGCTTAAAGGGATTTCGATGAGTGTGTCAGCCACTCCCGATATCCTTCCGGCTGACGGTCAGTCAAAATCCACAATCAGTGTTTTGATCAAGGAAACCACTACCCAGATACCCATTGCTGACCGTGAGGTGCGTTTTGGCGCTTCAGACGGCTTTATCGGCGGAAAATCAACGACAGATGACAGCGGTGTGGCCAGGACGACATATACATCCGGGTTCACCTCCGGGACAGCGGATATCATGGTGAGTTTCGGCGCGACAATGGTCGAGACCACACACATCACCATTTACGCAGTGAAAGCCCAGGGTATAGAGGTTTTTGCCAGCCCGAGCCAGATACCTGCAAACGGCATCAGCACCTCGACTATTACCGCGCTTCTGCGGGATGACCGAAACAATCCTATTGTCGGGGAGCGAATACAGTTCACAACCATACTCGGCACTATTACCGCCTCCGACACGACAGATGCCAGCGGCCGTGCAGAAGCTGTTCTGGTTAGTGAGCGTCGCAACGGAACCGCTATCGTTACAGCAGAATTCAAGGATTGGACAAAAGTAATTCCGGTCAATTTTACCGGAGTAAAACTTGACGTTACTGCGACACCGGAAAATCTGTTCGCCGGTGCGGATGAAAAAACGAATGTGACTGCAATTGTCAAAGATGCTGCGGAAGTACCCATTGTCGGGGAACCGGTCGTATTCGACTGGTATCTCAATGGGACGAAGAAAAATTCAAAAACGGCAGCTACTGATGTCCAGGGCCGTGCAACCATCGATTTCTCGGAAAGCGTGGCGGGACGGTATGTGATTTTGGCAAGTTCGGCTGGAGCGACAGATTCTACTTCGGTTACATTCAATAAAATTCAGTTTGTTATCGAAGACACAAAACCGGACTCCATTGCTACCGGCGGAGCAACGCTTCCGGTGAGCGTGATGCTTTATAATACTGAAACAAAACTGCCGCTTTCCGGGCAGACTATAGAGTTTTACACCACCCTTGGGACTATCGATAAAACATCGGTTACCGACAGCAGCGGCAAAGCGTCTGTTTCACTGAAAAGCGGAAACACCGCCGGAACCGCTACGGTCCTTGCTACAACCCAGTATCAGGGGCAGAGAGTCTCTGCCGAGAAGCATTTTACATTCATCAACAGCGGGCCTGATTCTGTGAATCTCACCCTCGACGCCAATATTGTCGCAGTGGGCGGCAGCAGTTCAAGGCTTATCGCTCTTGTCACCGATTCAAGCGGAAATCCCGTTCCTGATGTTCTGGTGAGTTTCAGAATTCTCAAAGGACCCGCCGGAGGTGAATTCATACAGCCCATTTCCGCAACCACCGGAGCTTCTGGTATAGCATCGACATACCTGTATTCCGGACAGGTGCCCAGTACCTTTGAGGCTGTTCAGGTACAGGCGCTGGTCGGCAGTATCAGTTCCAATGCAGGGAAACTGACCATTGCCGGCGCCCCGGAAACCATTAAACCAAGCTATCCAACGACGGTGGAACTTGGTAAAATCGACAATGGCGACGGGACATTCACCCTGCCCATTTCGGCAACGGTTCTTGATATCAATTCGAATTTCGTGGTGGATGGAACCACGGTGTATTTTAAGATTGATCCGCCTGAAGGCGTTGTGCTCAGCCCTGCGAAGACAGTGAATAGTGTTGCTGTTTCGCAAATTACCTATCCCGCGACATCAGCGGGAATCGCGGTGGAGCTTACCGCCGCCGCAGGCGGTAAGGAAGGGAAAATACGGATTCCGCTTCCTGGATTCACTGTCTCTTACCTCTCATTGACCGTTTCACCGAAAAGCATTGTGGCGGACGGGAAATCCACCTGCGAACTCCGGGCAACGCTGTTTGATAATACCGGATCATCAAAATTTGTCCCGGATGGCACCACAGTTTCATTTACAACCGATGGTGGAACACTGAATCCTATTGTCGCTACCACAAAAGATGGTATGGCTGTCACAACGCTTACCAGCGACAAATCGCCGAAATATGTGACAATCACCGCACAGTCGGGTTCCTCAAGAGATGTTACGTCTGTCAGATTTGAAGAAATCGTTTCTTATCTTACAGTGACCACAACGCCGAAGAGTATAAAGGCGGACGGCGTTTCCAGTTGTGATATAATAGCAACCCTTTTCAACAGCATCGGCGAACTGGTTCCCGACGGCACGCCTGTATCGTTCACTTCCGAAGGCGGGACGCTTGGGAATGTTGTATCCACAACAGTGAATGGTGTTGCAACGACAAAACTTACCAGCGATACTACAGCGAAAGATGTTTCCGTAAAAGCTCTTTCCGGAAGCGCCAGCGGCACTGCACTGGTAACTTTCGAGGAAGTCATTTACTATCCGACTCTGACAGCTTCACCGGATGCTATTCTTGCGGACGGCAAATCCACCAGTCAGATAACGATCACTCTTAAAGATGATACCGGACGCAGCGCCCCGGATGGTACATTGTTGTCATTTACTTCAAGCGGCCTTGAGGGGGCCACGATCAATCCGCTTTCGGTTGCCACAAAAGACGGTGTTGCCACATTGACGTTGACCAGTGGAACGACAGCCGGAGATTTGACTATAACCGTTCAGGCGGGCAAATCAAGCGGCATGGTGACAGTGAAGATTAATGAGCCGGTTTCGTACATTACAACGACAGTGACACCTTCCATCATGCTGGCCGACGGAAAATCTATCGCTGAGGTTCAAGTAGTAGTGAAAGATAAAACCGGTGTTATTGTGCCCGATGGAACCCTGGTCACCTTCTCGACAACCGGCGGTTCTCTCAGCACAAAGGTTAGTTCAACCCTCGGCGGAACGGCCACAGCACTTCTTACAGCATCCACTACTGCCGGAGATATTGTGGTTACTGCGCAGTCCGGTCAGCTTACCGATACTGCAAGAGTGAAATTCAATGAGATCGTTGCATACCTTACTGCGTCAGCAACGCCGAACAGCATAGTCGCGGACGGTAAATCCACCTGCGAGATAAAGGCGGTAGTGAGAGATTATACGGGAACCTTTGTCCCTGATGGCACTCTGGTGTCTTTCGCCGCCGACAATGGCGCTCTGGACTCTGAGGTTGCCACAACAACAAACGGTTTCGCTATAGTCCATCTGACCAGCGGAACTACTCCAACTGATGTGAATGTTACGGTTAAGTCCGGCTCTATTGAAGATAAAACCAAGGTTGTTTTTGAGGAAGCAGGAGTAAATATAAATCAGGTTTACGACATCGTTATGTCTGCAACAAACTCGACCATCGAAGCTGACGGTATCACTGCGACCACAATAACTGCACAGCTTCGCAAGTACAATGGTGATCCCATAGATGTGCCTACTTCGGTGGTATTCAGTACTGATATCGGCGAAGTGTCCAAGTTTGTGCAGTCAGATGCTACAGGCCGTGCGACAGCGCAATTCACCTCCGGACTCATCGGAACTGCCACCATAACCGCAACTGTCGGAACCATCAAAGGTTATATAAATATAACCGTAGTGCCCGGCAAACCGCAGGCTATACAACTCAGCTTTACTCCGACAACGGTAGGTGTGCAGAAATCCGGCCGTAATGAAACCCTGCTCATCAAAGCTGATGTCAAGGACAACAAGAATAATTCTGTCACTGACGGCAACATGATTAAATTCGAGCTGGTCGGCGCTTATGACTCCGGAGTTTCGATCACACCCAGCGGCGCCACCAAGTATATGTCGATACCGGTTCCGACTGTGAATGGCTTTGCGACTGTTTCGTTCCACTCCGGTACCCGTGCCGGAGCAATAAGGGTCAAAGCTACCGTGGTTGATTCTTCGGGAGTTGCGATTAATCCGGTTATATCCAGTGAAACAACCCAGTTCATGGTTATTTCCGGGCCGGCATTCCTTGATACAAGCAACCTGAATGATCCGTTCACAAATTCGCATATAACGGTTGCAGGCGCGCCTCGCAATATATTCGCCGGTGAACTGGGGACAGACAACAGCAAATCTACAATCCGTGTGCTTATCAATGATCGGTACAATAACCCGGTGCCAGAGGGAACGGCTGTTTATTTCACCACCACCGGAGGCACGATCGATACCCGTACAGGGTTCACCGATGCGCAGGGAATGGCCACGGTAACACTGTTTGCCGGGAATCCATTCCCGACAGTGGCAAATTCGTCATCGGTCGAAAACCCGAATGCCTCGCTCGGCGGCCCGGCCAGGTTCACCATGCCTCTATATGATTATGACGGGGATGGAGATCAGAATGACGGCATTGCAATAGTTACTGCTTACACCCAGGGAGTCGATCAGCTTGACCGTCAGGTTACTTCATGGAATTATGTGCCGATTGTTTTCTCGAAACAGATCGATGTGAATACCGGATTTTCCGTATTACCGGCGACCAGTACTCTCCTCAACGGGCAATCGACCGATATCAATATTATCGTTATGGATATCAACGGTAATCCTGTGGCAGGAGGCTCAGCCATCGAGATCACTTCGTCGCTGGGTTCAATCTCTACCACCAAGATCACGACAAACTCTCCGGGTACAACGACGTATAAAGTGAGTTTGACGAATAATCTGGATCCTTTGAAGGACATCGCCCAGAATACTGTGATCACGGTGAAGCTGACCGGCCCGAACGGGGAATATATTAAACAGTCAACACCGATATTCATGAGTTTAGCTTCTCCATGAGAATGAAGTAAGCAGGGATATAAGGAACCGGTTGCATAATACTATCTGAAATGGGAAAGTTTTTCTGGAAATAAAGGGGAAATCAGATGAAGAGTATTCTGATAAGTATTCTCACGCTATTTTTATTCGTCCCCGCCAAAATAAATGCGGAGCTCTTTACCAATCCTTCGGCAAACATTGGCAGGAAGAATCTGGTTGTCGGAGCGGAATATTCCGCCACAAAAAACGAATATAATCTGGATACAAAGAATCTCCCCGTGCAATCGGAGCGCGCTCTCCTTAAGGCGACCACCGGGCTGACAGACTGGCTGGATATCTATGTTAAAGGGGGAGGGGCGCGCCTTCTCCTCGATTATCGGGAGATTGATACATCGGTGATCGAAAATTTCGATTCGAAAATGCAGTTCGGTTTTGGCGCCGGCGCCCGTGTGCGTCTTTTGAATTATGTTAATTCCGGAACTCAGGTATTCCTGCAGGGCGGGGGATTCTTTTTCAAAAACACAGGAACCATAGAGAAATCAAACAACATAACTCAGACAACAACCGACCGTTCTATCAAATGGCTCGACTTGAATGCAGGAATTGGAGTCTCTAAACGCATCGATTATGCGGAATTTAATTTCGGGATCGGTTTATCGGATATCAAGTGGTGGCTGGATGATACCATTAAGCAAAAAATAATTGGCGGAGGAACCGCAAGTGGGCAGTCGAAAAGGGATTCTTTCGAGGTCAGGAACCCTCTTTTTGGCTTTTTTGGAGTTGATTTTGTTCTTCCCCTCGAATATCGTCTGTCTGCTCAGGTCGGAATCCGGAGCGCGAAATCAGCGGAATTTACCGTTGCGATCAGTCAGGGGCTGGAAAAATAATAAGGATGAAAGATCAAGGATGAAAAATGGTCTCTCGCAGAGGCGCAAAGTAAGAGAAAAAAAACTATAATCATGAGAGTTAATTGCAAAAGTCTGTATTTGAAGGCAGCCCCTTTTCTGTCCTCCGGACATCCTTCCCCCGGAGGGGGCAGGACACATCTTTATCGTGCCTGCGAAGCAGCTAACACTGTGGAGCAACAACGTCCCTTGCCCCCTTTGGGGGAAAGGGATTGAGGGTTAGGGGGCTGAAGTAATAAAACTTATCATTTTTTCGTTTCCAAAAAGACTTTTGCAATGAGATCATGATTGAGAGATTTACCCGTTCGAAATATACCGAGCTTTGACATCTATACTCTTTACAGCAATTTAACCCTCCCAGAGTTTCATTTCATCAAAAGCATTCTTCCCAGTGCAACGGCAGTTCCGGTTTCGACGCGATAAAAATAAACTCCGGAAGTCAGCCCTTTTCCATCCAGTTTCAGTTCATGCGCCCCTTTTTGCTCTTCTCCGCGGCAGATAATTACCTTAAAAAATTTAAACCTTCATCCGTTTTTTCTTTCCACGGCCACCAGTCAGGTTCACTGGCGGTGAACGACAGGATTTCCTCGCGGGTGGGATGTTTCAAAGTAAGCGAGTAGCTCATGAGCGCGATTTTATCTTTTCCCATGTCGAATACCGAACCGTACTTGCTGTCTCCAAGAACCGGATGCCCGGTCTGGCTCAACTGGGCGCGAATCTGATGTTTACGGCCGGTTACGAGGGTAATCTCAACCAGTGATTTTTCCACCCTAGCGTGGAGAGATCGATATTTGAGAATCGCCTGCTTCGCTTCGGGTTCCGATACCTCTGCTTTCAGTGTTTTATCGCCTGCCCGTACCAGATAATCTTCAAGAACACCTTCCCCTTCGAGGAAACCTTCCACAACACCATGATAGATCTTTTCCATCTCACTTTTTCGAATTTGAGAGGAAAGCCGTGATGCCGCTTTGGAGGTTTTTGCGAACACGATCACTCCGCTTACCGGACGGTCCAGACGGTGCACCATTCCAAGGAACACATTCCCTTTTTTGTCGCAGCTTTCACGGATATATCTCCGGCACATTTCAAGGAGGCAGTCTTCTCCGCTTTTGTCAGACTGGGTAAGTACGCCAGCGGGTTTATCGACCACGAGAAGATGGTTATCTTCGTAAAGCATGGCGAGCGGTTTAACGGGAAGGGAGTTTGACATTATTCTTTCCGGGGGTTATATTGGTTTATACGCGGTAGCTCTGAACTCGATTCAGGCAATGAATGCCTGCGAAAACTGCTTTTTTTAGCGACTTTCAAGTAATCCTGTTCTGGGATTCACCCAGCCATACCATAATCTAAGAAATACCTGTTCCGGTTACAAGCGGGTACTTTATGCTTCGATCTAAAACGACTTCTCAAAAAAAGTTTTCTAAACCCGCTGGAATCACGGTGACCGAAAGCAAAGCATCGCTCGGGCATTTGCTCAAAGAAGCGGAAATTCCACTGGACAACCGTCAGCTCGATCTTCTCTGGCGGTTTCATCAACTTCTTCGCAGACACAATGAAGAGTACGATCTGACACGCCTCAGAAGTTTCCATGATATTGTGGTAAAACACTACATAGACTGCATGATTGTTCCGACTCTGATCAAACTGCCGTCGCCGCTCCTTGATATCGGAACCGGCGCCGGCTTTCCGGGGATTCCCTTGAAAATAGCGCTCCCCGATTGTGAAATCATCCTCTCCGAATCACGGTCGAAGCGGGTCGAATTTCTGGAACTGGTTGTGAAAGAGCTTGGTTTGAAAGGCATCCGTGTTTATGGAAGGGGCATTCTCCCCGGCAGGATGGAGGAGAAAGTGGCCGGCGTCATTACACGCGCCCTTGAAACAGCGGAAAAGACGCTTGAACGGGTGGAAGATATTCTCGATCCCGGTGGACAGGTCATTCTCATGAAAGGGCCTCATAGTGATGAAGAAACCGCCGAAGCCCTTCATTTAAGAAATGAATTCTATGCTTTGAATAAAAATATTTCCTATACCCTGCCCGGAACGCATTACCGGCGGAAACTGGTGATTTTCGAAAAGATTAATTCACCTCAAAAAAAACTGAAAAAAGACCAGGATAACGAATTGAATACCGACATCGAAATTTCCAGCGCCGCCAATCCCTCGTTCAAGGAATGGAAATCGCTTCTATCCGGCAGAGGAATCAAGAAAACCGGCCTGGCGCTGGTTTCGGGTTCCAAGATTATCACCGAGATTGTCAGATTGAATCCCGGCATTATCCACGCTGTTGTTTTTTCTGAACGTTTTTCTCGGGAACCCGAGAATTTACCCGCAGCGATAAAACGATATCGGCTTTCCGGGGAATTGTTCCGCGAACTGGATGTTCATGGTACCGATTATCCTCTTCTGGTTGTGAATGTTCCTGAAATGCCGTGGTTCGAAAAGGCCGCTTCCCGGCCGGGTGCAGTTCTCCTTATACCGTTCCAGGATCCTGTAAATGTGGGATCGGTTATACGGTCAGCGGCGGCATTCGGTATCAAGGCGGTCGTCCTTCTCGAAGAGGCGGCGACACCATTTCATCCCAAAAGCCTTCGGGTATCCGGGACAGCGGCTTTCCTGGTCGATTATTACGAAGGACCTTCCATACATGCCCTGTCGAGTCTTCAGATGCCGGTGATAGCTCTCTCCGCTGACGGAAGTGATCTGGAGAATTTCACCTTTCCCGAACGGTTTGCGCTTCTTCCGGGAATGGAAGGCCCGGGGCTTCCGGAAAAAGTCAAACCTGAATATACCATCTCGATCCCCATGGAAGAGAATGTGGAGAGCCTCAATGCGGCGACTGCCGTTTCCATCGTTCTCTACGAATGGCGAAAAAGGCTGCACCGTCATGCCTGAATGCTGTCCGGGGAACCAACCTTCTTTTAATATGCCCAATAATTGCTTTTCGGCAGCTGATTATACCGGTTTATTTGAATCATTTTTGATAAAGAATGTCAAGGTTTTTTGTGGTATACCGGGTTTGAATTAGTTATCTTTCACAATTGGATTCTCTGTTCCGGGGGCTTATTTAGTTGAGGAATCCCGGAACCTTATCCCCGAAATGAACTCAATTTCAGAACTCGTTTTCATGCTGAACTCCATTCTCAAAGTATTTTCACGGAACATTTCCCTTCAGGCTCTCGAAGAATCACTTGCTCACAACCGCAGAGCGGTAATTCATGGAATGGGCGGATCTTCCGCTTCATTTCTCGCAGTGTATCTGGCAGGGAAAATATTTGCCGAACCGGACCGCTCCATCCTTGCAGTCCTTCCTGACGAAGAAGAAGCCGAATCTTTCCGTGACGATGTTGAGGGTATCATTGGCGCTTCCGGGGTGCGATATTTCCCGGAACGGGATACCAGCCCCTATGAACACGCGGACAGCCACGTCGAGGTTCGAAGCCAGCGTGTCGAGACCCTTGACTCTCTGGAACGCGGCTGGAGAGGTGTGGTTATTGCCGCCGCCGG
>JBAYHX010000039.1:0-13462 GCA_041665965.1 Candidatus Latescibacterota bacterium | reverse complement strand
TCGATTTGAGGGAAGAGTGGGTTTACTATAATATTATGATATGCTCCCCCCTCCGGAGGGGGGAGAAGAAATATTCAACTACCAACAATTATCCATTTACACAAAATTTATGACAGAGCCCAACATTACTATCCAATGATATTTCGTATCATCTGAATAAGTTGATAAGCTTTTTCCATATCATTTTTTATCTCTGAATAACTGTATTGAACAAGCGGTCCGGGAGGATACCTGTTTTCGAGATAATACTTTGTAGCTTTCTCGCAAAGCTCTAAAAAAGTGTTTAATCGTTCATCATAACGAGTTGCCTGAGATAGAAGAATGTCCAAATCATGTATTTTTTGAGGTTTATTGTCATGTAATATTAAAAACCCTTTTATATACATTTCAATGGCTTGTTGAATATGGAATGTAATTGTATCAGC
Source organism: Candidatus Latescibacterota bacterium (assembly GCA_041665965.1). GTDB lineage: Bacteria > Latescibacterota > Latescibacteria > Latescibacterales > Latescibacteraceae > JAUYCD01. The sequence goes on along the minus strand of JBAYHX010000039.1, from coordinate 13,037 downwards.
ATACCATTGGTTTTCCAAAAGCATTTTTGCGGTCGAAATATGACGGTCGCCGCGTTCAAACCATTCAAACGACTGCTTTTTTAACCCTTCATCCATAAAGCACCGTTCCTTTTTCAAAAATCTCCTCAAGGAAAAAGTCCTTTATTGCCCGACGCTCTTCAATTTCACGCTCGGTATATACCAGCGGAGAGACAGGGATAACACGATCGGGATCGCGCAAGAGACGTTTGACTTCCATCCATCGATCCATTGGCCTCTTATCGGTGTTTTTGATGATAAGCAGATCGATATCGCTTTCCGATGTTGGATTACCGTAAGCATAGGAGCCGAAAAGAATTATCTTTTTTGGAGAGTACCCATGTACGATCTTTTCGACCAGGATCCTAATCATCTCTTTTTCTTTCATGGTATAATCCTCTTTTTCTAATATATCACTTTCCCAAAGAATCTTCAACTATCCTTATTTCCTCCTCCGTCAATCCATACAAATCATACACCAGCCGGTCTATCTGGCTATCCGTTGCATCTGTCTCATTGAGCAACGTCCGGCATACCTTCACTTTTTCGTCTTATTCTTCGGTGTGGGTAGTTTCCGGATGGCTTCCTCGAAGTCAATCTCCACCCGGCTTGGTTTTTCTGCTTCTTGCGCGCGGAATGTCTCGAATTCCAACTCCGCCTTTGCCAATGCCGCCTCGTGGGAAATCCTTCCGCTGTGCGTCAGTATGTCCCGTTCGCCTATCCGCAGGAAATCGTCCAGTTTCGCAATCCAATCCGCCATGTACATCGGCTTACGGTTGTGAGCCTGTAACTCTGCAAATTCGAGGTAGGCGGTCACAATACGGTTCAGTGACTCCAATTCTTCCACAGTCAGGTAGTTTTTAGCCACCACCGTGTCGGTCTTGCGCGGTCGGCCGCCCTCCCACGCTGTTAACCCCATGTTCGGCCTGGAAGCATCCGCCCGCTCTGCGATCACCTCCGCCGCTGTCTGGCCGTGCGCCGCCCAATGCATCTTGTTCTGCACTGTGGCAAAGAACTGCCGCGACGCCTCTACGCCCGGATCGTAGTCTATGCTCGTTGCATAAATCTCCAGTACCTTGCGCCAGAAGACCTTTTCGGATGACCGTATGTCCCTGATGCGCGCCAGCAGCTCGTCGAAGTAGTTGCCGCCGCCCGCCTGCTTTAGCCGCTCATCGTCCAGCGCAAAGCCTTTGATGATATATTCCCGCAGCCGCTGTGTAGCCCAGATGCGGAACTGTGTGCCCCGGCGGGATTTGACCCGATAGCCCACGGCGATGATAACATCGAGGTTGTAGTATTCTATTTCCCGACTGACAGCCCGGTTGCCTTCGGTTTGAACTGTTGCAAATTTTGCAACAGTTGCCTCTGGCCTCAATTCGCCTTCATCAAAGATATTCTTGATATGTTTTGAGATTACCGATTTATCCCGCTGGAACAACTCCGCCATCTGATTCAGCGAAAGCCACGCGGTTTCGGCAAAGAACCGTGTTTCGATGCGGACACGCCCGTCTTCCGTCCGGTAAAGGATGATTTCAGATGTGGGCGCAAAGTTATTAGTCATGAGATATTAGTTATTTTTTAGGTTTAGGCGGAGGTGGTGGAACCCATGTTCTTTCACGTGTAGGATTAGGGCTCTGGTTAGGTTTAGGAACCGGTTGTGGAGGAACAGGTCTCTTGATTGGAGGAGATTTCTCATCTTTACCCATACATTACCTCACATTTGAAATAATAAATAGCGACAACATAATTACCCCCAAAAAAAATAATATTCCACCTAAAATATGAAATATATCTGTGATGAGTGACCAACACCCACCGGGTTTTTCGAAATAAATCTTATCCATATCAACTTGATTTATCGCTTTACGAAAGGAATGAAAACTTGTATAAAATGAGAATAGAACAAATGTTAAACTTAGACCCCAACATGTCCAAGCAATAAATAAATAGTACAAATTAGTAATTGTTCCCGTACCAATTATGTCTTTTACAAAGGCAAATGAAATCCCTAAGGCTCCACCCGAAAGTATAATAATCGATTTACTGTATTGTTCTTCAGATTTCAATTGGGCGGAAATAAGAAAATCTCTGTAATCATTGCTTGATTGCTTGTCCATATTGATAGTCAAGTGCCTCAACGTTGTTTCTTTTTATATCTTATACAATTACAATATGGGATAAATTCACTTTGCAAATTATGCTAAATATATTTGAATTGTATATTTTGTCAAGGTTTATGTCTGAATATTCCTATCCCTCCACAATCCCTATCTCTTCCTCCGTTAATCTATACAATTCATACACCAGCCGGTCTATCTGGCTGTCGGTCGCATCTATCTGGCGCTGTATCGCCGTCTTGTCCTGGGCGGTCTGGGCGTCGGCAAGCTGACGGTTGAGGGCGAGCATGGCGGGTTCTTCGGTTTGAATCATTGAAAATTTTAAGAGAAAACTTTCGAAAATAATTTTAGAAAGTATACTCACTTTTTAGAACCACCCACACGTCCTTTGATTATATATTTCATATTTGCTGTTAGAGCATCTTCTTTTTGAACAGTATAACGTAATCTGTTTATTCCATTGACAACTGATTTGGGTATTCCTGCTGGAGTAAATGCAGTCCAATTACCAGGCTCCGTCTCATACTCCCATCCGACAACTGAGCGAATAGATTTACATTCTAATACGACAGTTTTTCCATCTTCAGCATAAATAGTAAGTTCTGGAAATCCACGGATATAACTTCCAAGAGAAGGAATTATTGAAATAAATGTTGGGGTATTATTTTTATCCCAAGCAAAACCGTCAGCATTTTTAAAATGAGGCGCGCTAGGTAGGATGTTCTCATTAGAAATATCTTTTGTGTCATCCATATTAAATTACCTTTCAAAAATATTTGTTAGATTTGTTTTCTATACAAAACAAAAATATTTATAATGCTAAGACCAAAATCGGCGCAATCTGCCTCCTTTCTTTTTTGAATATAAGGTTAATTTAAAATAAAAGTATAAAAATGGTCAAGCGAAAATATTTATAATTTGCCTGTTTCCGCCCCCCTTTTTCTCTTCAATCAATCCTCATAATTCGTTAACGAACTTTACAGAAGAATATATACTCGAACACGAAAAAATGAAAAGATTTTGTTCACTAATAGTTTTTCCAAAGCAGCCATATGCAGTAGTATCCATATTTTAGTTGAAATAGTAATAAAATCATGTAACTTTTTTTTTAAAAATTTGTTATACTATATATGGTTGTAAACTGAACGGAAAACACTACTTAAACGATTGTGAACGAAGTGGAGCACAGCAGCCGTTTGCACGGTAACTAACATGGTAAAAAAAAGCATACATACACTTTCAGTTATCACTGCTTTTCTCGCTCTTTTTGTCAAGCCGTTATACGCAAATGACCTGAGCGAGAAAATCGATAGCGCCGCGCAATTTCTTGAGAGCGGAAAGCCGGACAGCGCAGCGGTTCTGCTCTATGATATTGTCGATGTCATCGGCAGCAAGGATGAAAAGGTCAGGGCGTTATATTACCTTGCGCGTGCAGCAGGCCAGCTCGGAAGGCAGGACGAGGAAATGCAGTATCTTGTCAAAGCAGGCGAGACCGGCCCGCTTGCCCCCTTTGCCGACAAGGTGCGCCATGCCTATGCCCAGCTTCTCGCGGAGACCGGAAATGTAAACGGCTCCATCGCGGTTTCTCAGGATTTCATAAAAGTCTATCCAAAATCATCATTGACGCCTGATATACTTTTTATCCTGGGACAGGCGTATTCGTCGAAAGGGGAGTTTCTCAAAGCCTGTAATTATTTCAGCGAGATATCAAAGAACCATAAAGATTCTCATGTGGCGCGTGAAGCTGTTTTGAGAGAAGGTGTTTGTCTCTATAAACTGAATCTCATAACAGGGGCGCTGGATCGTTTTGAAAAATATCTTGCCGATAATCCGGAGGGGAGAAGCATCGATGAAACGCTTCATTACCTTGGGTTATCCTATGAAAGAACCAGTCGTCCGGAGCTTGCAGTCGGTGTTTTTAAAAGGCTGACCCTGAATTACCCGTCATATCCAAAAGTTATGGAAACATTTTTCCGCCTGGGAAAGAATCTTTTTGAAACCGGGAAATATAGCGAAGCGGAAAACGCTTTCCTGAATTACCTGGCCAATTCCCGTAAAAACGATGCTTTCTATGACGCTGCTCTCTTTTTTCTGGAGCGTATCGCGTACAAAAAAGGGGATTATTCATCAGAAACCGAATTTGCGGAAAATTTTGTCGATAAATACCCGTCCAGCCGTCTTTCGTCAAAACTTCTCTTTGAACTGGCATGGTATTACCGGCTTTCCGATAATCCGTATAAGGCGATCGAGAAGTACCAGAGCATCATTTTCAGCCGGAGCCGTTCGGAGTATGCCGATTCTGCGATTTTTTATCTGGCCGATACCTATGTATCCACCGGCCGAAAGGATGCCGCCTTGGATTTTCTGAAAGAAACTGCGCACACACAAATTCACTCTTCACACGGGCAGGCAGCATTTTACAAACTTGGCATGCTTTATGAGGAATGGATGGAACCCGATGAGGCCATTGCATGGTATGACAGCGCTGCGGCAGTCGGCAAGGCTCCTGATCTCACTGTCAAATCTCTTCTCGGTATGGCCAGAAATTACCGTGAAATCAACCGTTGGTGGGATGCTTCGAAACTCTATGAGAATATTTTAAAAGACTATCCGAAAACTCCGTATAAAGCTGATATTTACCTTTCCCTTGCCAATGTGAATTATCTGATGGGAAGACTCGGGGAAGCTGCCCGTAATGCCAGGGAAGGATTAAAGTTTGCGAAGGGAAAGAAAAAAACAGATATACAATTCTTTTTAGCAAGCGTCTATGAAGAACTGGACAGCGACCGCGCCCTGCAGCTTTACTGGAACATTTATGAAACGGCCGGGAATGCCTCCGAGCAGAAAAACGATGCTCTCATGAGAATTGGCGATATCGCCATGAAAAAAGGCGACCGGAAATCAGCGGCAACTGTTTTTGGAAAAATCATTTCCGGAGATTCCGATTCCCTGTTTGTAAACAAAGCACGGAAAAAACTGAGCGCGCTCCAGGAATTACCCGACAGTTCAGATTCTTCCAAACCTCAATAATATCCGGAGACTGTAATGGTTCAGGATTTTAAGATTACCACAAGAAATCGTTCGGAAATGGTGGATGTTACCGAGCAGGTACGCAGCGCACTGTTTTCTTCGGGAGTTAAAACCGGAATATGCCAGGTTTATACGCTGCATACCACCGCCGGTATCACCATAAACGAGAATGCCGATCCCGATGTGCGGGCGGATATTCTCGAAGCTCTCAACAGACTTGTGCCCTTGAAAAACAATTACCGTCACGGAGAAGGAAATTCGGCCGCTCATATTAAAACTACTTTGACCGGTTCTTCTGTTGCTATTCCAATAAAAGAAGGCCGGCTTGTTTTAGGAATATGGCAAAGCGTGTTTTTATGCGAATTCGACGGTCCCCGCTCCCGCACTGTTATTGTAAATAGCATAGGACAGTAATGAACTTCCATCGCCTTGCTCCGTTTCTGCTCCTTTTGCTCGCCCCCGGAACTGTTTTTTCACAGAATAGTCCCGCAAAGCCGCTCCAGTTTTCCGGCTATGCAATCACTGATTCCCTTGAGTACAGCGCAAAAACCATTAATTACGAATATGATAAAAAAAAGGCTGTCCTGGTAAAAAATGCTATTGTGAAATATTTTGGGCGGATTTTGAAAAGCTCGCATATCACATACTTCCAGGACCACCAGTATGTTGTCGCGGAGGGTGAAAAGGATTCAACGGGGACTTTGATCGGGAATCCGGTGTTCACCGACACGGGAGGAGAGGAGCTGAAAGGTCTCAAGGTCGAATTCAACATGAAATCGGAACAGGGGCTGGTGGTGAAGGGGAAAACGAAATACGATAACGGATTTATGACATTCGACCGGATAAAACGTGTTTCAAGCGATACTTTGTATGTTTCCGACGGCACCTACACCACCTGCAGTCTGGATGAAAATCCTCACTATTATTTTTCCGGAAAGAAGATGAAATTCATTCTCAACGATAAGCTGATCATCAAACCGATAACCGCATACATCATGAATATTCCCGTTCTCTGGTTTCCATTCTATGTTTTCCCCATCACAAAGGGAAGGCAGTCGGGATTTTTAACCCCTCGTTACGGCTCCTCCCGTCAGGATGGACGGTACCTCTCGAACATCGGATACTATTATGTTCCTTCTGATTATTGGGATTACCAGGCCAGCGCTGTCGTCCGGGAAAGGAACGGCTGGCTTTTAAAAAACTGGGTAAGTTACAATTCACGGTATTCCATGAACGGCTCGGTGTTCGGTTCCTTCGAAAATCAATCACGGCTGGGCACACGTCAGTGGATATTTCGCGCTTCCCATTCCCAGGAGGTTACTCCGACACTGCAGATTTTGGGAGACGCCAATTTTCAGAGCAGCAATTACTCCCAGCTCAACTCATATAATGTCTACGAGCGCCTCAATCGTGATGCACGCTCATCTCTTTCTGTCACAAAGCGCTGGAAGGAGAGCGGCAACAGCCTGACCTCCAATTTCAGCCATGACATGAATCTGGACACAAAAAATACAACGTCAGTGCTTCCAAGTCTCAGATTCCGCAAGCCGCGGGCGCTTCTTTTCGGAACCGAGAAAAAGGAAAGCCAGCAGCGTAAATATGAAAAAAAGTCTGTAAAAGATGAGACGGAAGAAAAGAGCTGGTATAAATCGATTTATTATACATTCGATGCTGATTTTCAGAACACTCTTAATAAAACCGAATCTGACGATACTCTCGAATCCGAGACTACCTTTAACCGTGCAATGGGGATGTCCACCAGCGTCTCGAGTTCGAACAAATTCATGGGCTGGCTGGTGACCGAACCATCCCTGAATGTGAAGGAAAATTTCATTGCCACCAGCGCCGATTCCATCTCGAGGAAATACCAAAGGAAGGATAACATATACCTCGGTCTTTCTGCGGGCACAACGGTATATGGTATGTTTGAGCCGAAAATCGGGAATGTTGTCGGGCTGAGGCATGTCATATCACCTTCGATTTCCTATTCTCTCGGCAAGAACCGCCAGTATTATGCAAGCGATCCACGGGCATTATACCGTTTTGACCGTAATATCGCCCAAAAAAATCTGGTAAATAATGTCAGCCTGAATCTCCGGAATATTTTCCAGGTAAAAACGGTAAAAGGTGAAAAGGAAAATAAATTCGATCTGTTCACCCTCAATTTTTCTACAGCGCTTGACTTTGAAGCGGATGAAAAACTTTCTCCGCTCCAGACCACGCTGGATTTCAAACCGACCAAATTCGTTACCACAAGACTCAGTTCTTTACATAGTTTTTATCACAAAGACGAGCGCCTTCACCTTTTGAGCCCGAATCTGGATAATTTCAGCATTACTACGGACGTTGGCATTACTCAGCAGGACCTCTTTTTTATCGGCGATTCTTCACGGCCTTCGGCAAACAACTCGGTCGGAAGGGACGATATCGATATTGCGAACGTTGTACCGGAAGACGAAAAAGGATCAGGAATCAAATCCGAGGCGCTTGTACCGTTCAATTTACGGTTTTCTCACTTTTTCGGAGTGATCCGGAACACCTACGGGACAAAAAAATACACCGTTACTCATAACATAAAGCCGGATATTTCGTTTTCCCCGAGCGCAAATACTTCGGTATCCTATTCTCTCTACTTTGACTTTCAGTCAAAGGAGATCATCTCCCAGCGTCTTCTCCTCAAACGTGACCTTCATTGCTTCGAGGCAAACCTTTCCTGGGTTCCTTCCGGAATACAGGAAGGATTCTATTTTAAAGTGAACATAAAAGACCTTCCTGATGTAAAAGTCGAGAAAAGGAGAGGCTCATCACAGCTTAGATACTAATTTTTTGAAAAAAATGCCTTAGAATCCCTGAATTCCTCACTTTTAACTTGACTTGACACGTAACCCTCATTATTGTAGCCATTAAAGAGTTTAAGACTCTATGAAAGGAGGTGATAGAATGACAAAAGAAGAGCTCGTTGCAAAGGCAGCTCAGGATGCTGGAATCCCAAAAGCAAAAGCGGGGAAAGTTCTCGAATCGGTAGTCAAGAGCATCACCGGAGCCCTCGCGAAAGGTGACAAGGTCAGTCTCGTCGGTTTTGGCACATTTTCAGTATCGAAACGTGCGGCTCGTGAAGGAAGGAATCCTGCCACAGGGAAACCAATTCGTATCGCGGCGACCACTGTTCCGAAATTCAAACCGGGCAAGAAACTCAAAGACGCTGTATAAATAGTACATGTTCATTTCGCATGGGGGCAGTCTTTCGTTTAATACGGAAAATGGATTGACTGCCCTTTGCATTTTATCTCCATCCCCCCTGTTTTTTTATCGAAACTACAGCCCCCTAAATCCCCCAATAGGGGGACTTAAAAGACACAAAAACAACGTGTAACAGGTGTTTTTTTGTATGTAATCGTACTTGATTATATTCATTATGATAAATCCCCCTCCGGGGGATTGAGGGGGCTGCCTTCCAAATATATGAATAAGTATTTGATTATAATGTAGTTGAGAAAATACCTGTGTAAATTGAGCTCATTGCAAAAGTTGTTTTGGAAACGAAAAAATGATAAGTTTTATTACTTCAGCCCCCTAACCCTCAATCCCTTTCCCCCAAAGGGGGCAAGGGAAGTTGTTGCTCCACAGTGTATTCCTGCCCCCTCCGGGGGAAGGATGTCCGGAGGACAGAAAAGGGGCTGCCTTCAAAAAAATACTTTTGCAAAAGGCTCTCTAAATAATTAAGATTGATGTAAAAATTCCCTTTCCCCGGCATTTCCATCCTCTATATTGTATCAACTGCACAACTGACACCTCCTTTCAGATTGTGATTCGGCAATGAAGCGTATTTTTTCATTGGCTTTCGCGATTCTTTTCGCCGCCTCCCCTTTGGGAGCGCAGGAAAAGTACATAACTATCGGGAGCTTCTGCATCTCCGAACTGGGGTCCTCTCGCCCCAACAAAGATCACCGCGCCATTGCCGGCATGATCGAAGATTTCGATCTCACAGTCATTCAGGATGTGCAGGACAAGGGAGGCGCCGAACATATCAGGGCAATTGTCGATTCCCTGAATGTTTCCGCACCCGCACCCTTTTCCTTTTTCATCATTCCCAGAGCCGGAAGGGGATTCCCGGGTTACGAGGGATATGCGTTCATCTACCGTTTCCCGGTGGAGCTCGACCGTTCGCACGATCCCGCGTACGGGTTGAAATCGACCGCGGTCGAATACGGGAGGATTCCGGGGTACGCCTTTTTCAAAGCGGGTAATTTCGATTTTCTGGCCGCTGTGATTCATCTTCACTGGAGCGATCTCGATACCCGGAAGCTCGAAACCGCCGATCTTCTGGCCTGGATGAAAGAATACGCGGATAAACCCTCGAATGAAGAGCGGGACTTGCTCATTCTCGGCAATACCAACCGGTTCGGGAATTATTCCGCCGCCGCGATCGAAAGCCGTCAGACCGATTTCCATCAGTTGCTCGACGATCCCGATCTCGGGACGAAATTCCGTCTCATTTTCTGCGAATATCTCCCCGCGATGGATGCGAGGGAAGCGCCAACGAAAGCAGGCTCGACCACGGTATCCGCCGAAAATAACATGGTCTATGAACAGATCATGATCTCCGCGGGAACGTTCGCCGAATTCGGGGATGCGAAAGCGGAAGTTGGGAAAAACATCAGAATCGTCGATTTCGACACCTCGGGAATTTTCTCCGGCCTGGATACCGCAACGATAAAGGACCTCGTTTCCGACCACCGCCCGATCTACGCAAAATTCCGGTATGACCTGCCCGATGATGACGGCGTTTCTGCGGGCGTTCAAACGGCGGATGCGCCCGTTCCGTTCACCCTCTCTCCTCCTTTCCCCAACCCGTTCAATCCCTCGACGGCGGTCACCGTTTCCGTCCCCCGCGAAACCCGCCTGATGCTGACAGTCTATAACATTGCGGGACAAAAAGTTGCAACCATCGCCGATGAAAGAGTAAAAGCAGGAAGAATCTCGTTTTCGTGGAATGCACAGGCAATGCCGAGCGGAATCTATTTCTTTCGTGCGCAAATGGGGAATACGGTTGAGGTGAAAAAGGCGGTGATGGTGAAGTGAACTCACCCTCCGAACCTCTCTTGGGTAGAAATAGGGAGATACCTGTGATAATATTCACTTGACATGGTGGTAGGGTACGCTATTTTATTTGAATAGACGTTTATTATGGCAATCGCATTGATATTTGTAGTGTTATGTGAATCAGTATAATTATTGTTGAGGTATGAATCCTTTAGAAAGGTAGCAGTAGTGAATGAAGGTTCTATTGGAAGGAGTAATATAATGAGCGTGATAAAAGCTTTTGTCGGGCATAGCTTTACTGATGACGATAAAACACTGAATAGAACGTTCCTTGATTATTTCGATCTAATCAAATCAATGGATATTGGTTTCACATGGGAACATGCTGAGGCAGCTCAACCAAGAGAATTGGCCGAAAAGGTTAAGAACCTTATACGTGATAAAAACCTGTTCATCGGTATTTGCACAAGAAAAGAGCGAGTTATAGGACCTGATACTTTAGAACGTTGCTGGATAAAAAGAAAGTCTCTCAGGAGCCATGAGAGAAACTTCTTATGGAAAACTTCTGATTGGATAATCCAGGAAATAGGATTGGCCGTAGGCCGTGAAATGGATATTATTCTACTGAAAGAAGAAGGGCTACGCTCACCGGGGGAACTACAGGGAAGCATAGAATATATAGAGTTTAACCGACAGTATCCTGAGCGTTCTTTTGGGAAAATATTAGAGATGATAAGAGCTATAATACCCAAATCAGACAGGACAGCAATACAAGAGTTAAATACTTCTATTCCCGAAAATGCTCCTCAAGAGCAAAGAAAAAATGAAAATGATAACTGGTGGCTCGATCCGAAACCGGAATGGAGTTTTGAATTTTTTAGGATGGCTTTATGGATTTCTATAAATAAAGACGATTCTGAAACGGAGGGCAAGATTGCTGATGTCTTCCCTAAATCTCCGGAAGGTTGCTGTCCTAGTGGTCTTGCACGCCTTAATGCTTACCGTTATTACTCTCGGTTATTCTTAGGCAAGGAAAGTTCATTGGATAAAATGGAACGACTTGCGAAGGAAAATCCTGAGGTTGAAGATGTTCAGTTATATTTGGGAAAAGCATATGAGATATACAAAGAGTATGAAAAGTCGGGTAAGGTATTCAAAATCACATCAGAAATAACCCATGATAAAAGACTTTACTATCTTGGAGAGGCAGCTAAAGCATACTTGCGAGGAGGAATGAAACCAGAATCTGAAGAAATCATAGCACAAATGAAACAGGAAGTTATAAATTCCGATGTGGGTGAAGGAACCCTAGTTACAAAGCTTAGGGAAATTGCAGAAATTGAATCAGAAATTGATATTTATTATGGACTCTCCGAGTCTTTGTTAGACCTAAAGCCTGATGATACAGATACACGTTTTAATCTGGCATACAAGTATTCACAGGGCAACGAGCAAAAGCTCTCTCTATTTCATTATTTACGGATTCCTGAGAATATGCGCGGCGGCGGTGCATGGAACAATTTGGCTGTTCAATATGATCGTCTTCAGATAGTTGGTTCCTCGATTAAATCATATCGCAAAGCTGAAAAAGCAGAAAATACTTTAGCTATGAGCAACATAGCAAGAACGTTTTATCAAGCTGGATTTCTGCAAGAGGCTGAAGACATTTGTATGAAAGCCCAAAATATTAAGAACTTCGATAAGAATATATATAATGATCTTGCCCGTATTAAAGAAATACCTGGTGAGGAAATGAAAAAGGAAGAGGAAATAGTGAAGGAGGTATCTTATTACAGCGATTTCTACAAAGCATATGGGAGGGCGTTCTGTAAAACTAATCCAAGCGATTGTATCGGTCAATGGGAGGGGCCTAAGTGTTCTCTAAACTTAGAGATTAAGGGGAATAGTTTTATCGCAGAAGGCACATACGAAAGTTCTTACCGTTCTGGATTATTAGCTCTTGGTACTAGTGCGATTCCTTTACAAACAAAAAAACATATTGTAAAATACATTGGAACCATTTCAGGTCTCAGTGTAAAGTGTGTGATGACCGAAGAAGATTGTGAAGAAAAAGTAGTCACAACAACCAATTTATACTCATCAGGGCTTGCTGACAGAACAGAACGAAAGGTACTTATGGTCATTTCAGATTCATTCAATGAAATTCAGGTATATGATAAAAATAGCCAAGAATCCCAAAAGCTGTATACATTAAAAAAAATTTATGCTGGGGAATAGTATAATTAACACTATAACCATTCGAGGAATTTTTATGTGTTGGATTGAATTGTCGGCAATTTTTGGTGGATTTATGGTGGGTATGATGGCAGGAGCTTCACGAGAGTCAACAGGAGGTAATGTTGCTGTTGCCATAACAGCACTACAACTTGGAATTTTTGGATTTTTAGGAAAAACAGATATATCATACCCTGTAGATGCTGAAATGATTGGAAAGCTCATGTTAATGTTTTTAGGATTTCTTTTTGTTTTTTATATTGTTGGAAATGTGTTGCGCAAAATTGGATGGTTAAAATGGATGGGAATATCTAACGGTTAAACGCCTGCTTATCAGCAACTCAAGTTGACAGAATTAGTGTGGGTAATTTACTCATGGCGCGAGTAAGCAAATTTCATAGAACTCGGTTCGTGAGTGGTACATTAAAGGGTGTGTTGAGACAAATTAACCACCGTCCATTCTAAAATAAGAACAAGTAAAAACATATCCAACGAGCCTGTAAAGAAAATTGTGTAAATGGAAGAGAAGAAGTATAATGAGAAGCCACCATTTACGCAGGAGAAGAGGATGCAGGAGATCCGCCCGGAGTTAAT
>JBAYHX010000038.1:0-13656 GCA_041665965.1 Candidatus Latescibacterota bacterium | reverse complement strand
TGCGGTTACATCCACTATTTTCCAGTCTCCGAAATCCATTTCCGACTCGGGCGGAGGACTGTAGTTGTGATCGAAAGGACCGACAACCAGTTTTACCTTTTCACCGGAATTCTGGGTTCTTAACCGGCTGTAGAGTTTCAGCACCTCGGGACAGAAAAGGTCGAACCAGCCGCCGACAAGCAGCACCGCTGTATCCTTGCAGTTAAACTGTGAGGTTTCCGGCAGAATGCCTTTCCCGAATGAACCGTTAGCCCAATCGACCCACTGTTTATAGTACGATATTTCACTTTTCACACCAAGCTGATCCGCATCACGAAGAGGAAGAAGGGTGAATACGTGTTCCCAGTCTATGGAGATAACGGACTGAAGATCTCGTCCTTTCCCGTCGACAAGGATAGCCCAGTAATAATCAAAATGGTGGTTCATTGCTCCGTTGGTGTAAAGCCCCCCCATCGGGGAAGCCACCGGATCGCTGGCAAAAATAGCCTGCGGCGGGGTTTCTTTTCCCGCGGAGAGATAGAGCGAGGTAAAACCGAGATACGAGTGCCCTCTGGCGCCTATCACTCCGTTCGACCACGGCTGTGAGCGTATCCAGCGCAGGGTGGCATCGCCGTCCGGGATTTCGTTCACAAACGGCACGAACACGCCCTCGGAATTGTACCGTCCCCTGACATCCTGCATTACATAAACATATCCGCGCTGGGCGAATTGCTGCATGTATTTTTTCATGCTATCGGAGCCATACGATGTACGGGTTATAATAGTTGGGAATTTCCCTTCACGGTCGGGACGGGCAACGATTGTGGCCAGTTTCACCCCGTCAGGCGCGGTGATGCTGACCTCCTCGATTTTGACCGGGTTTTTCTCCTGGGCGAACGAGGGAACGGCAGCCGATAAAATCACCGCAAACAGAACTGCTGATAGAAAGATGTGTAAACTTCTCCGTGCTTCTTTCAATGCGATTTCTCCTCAAGTTTCGAGTTTTCAATTAAAAAAGTACTCCGCGCATTTCGCAGCGGAGAGTAATGACCGTTCATTGAAAATCAACATCATTTCCGCGTATTCGAACCGGCGGGTATTACCGGCAGCATGATATGCGAGGGATGAGCCTTGTCATGCAGAATGGTATTGACCGCGGTTATCATCTGACGGTGCTGGTTGAGCGGCTCGCCGCTGTTGGGATTGACATCGAAACGTGGAAAATTGCTGCTCGATATGTCTACCCTGATACGGTGCCCTTTTTTGAAAATATTGGAGGTTGGATACAGTTTGATCGTAAATTTATAGGTATCGCCCGGTTTCATCAGGTGTTCTTCTTTGAGGGTATCCCGGAATCGGGCGCGGACGATGCCGTCTTCCAGATTCAGATCGAACCCGCCCGGAAAATCCGGACTTGGCGGATAGATGTCGAGAAGCTTGGCGGTGAAATCGGTATCCAGCGCCGTCGAGGACGCCCACAGAGTAACGGCGATTTCTCCGGTCACTTCCATATCCTGTTCAAGAGGTTCCGTTTGAAAAACGAGGATATCCCGCCGTGCAGAAAGAGATATCGGCTGTGTCCAGTTCCAGATTTCCGGGCCTCCGCGCTGGTCTCTGGCTCCCTGGAGCATGATGCCGTTGCCGGATGAAACACTGCCTCCGATAGTCGGAACAGGGTCGCGCGGGTCGAATGTATAGGAGGTGGAAGAGAGAGTCTCTTTCGGCGGAACCGGTGAAAGCCCGCCGTTCTTTTGCAGGTAATATCCGGTATACTGTGTCCTGGCGAGCGGCCATTCCTGTTCGTCCCGCCAGAAACCCCCGTGATTCAGTTTCCCTTCGGCATCTTTTTTCCCGTCGCCAGAACCCATGACAAAAATATGTATAGGGGTGGAAAACGGATATGCTTTCCCGACCGTGTTATCGATCCCTTTCAGCCAGCGGTCGAACCATTCGCGCCACCAGGCAAGCTGATCCGGGATGGCGGCGTCTTTCCCGAAACTCACCTGGCCGTGGGACGATGATGTCTGCATGCCATGTATCCAAGGCCCCATGATAAGGTAGACCGGCCCCTTGATCTTTTTGCCGAGCGCCATGTAATTCGCTGTCGTGTTGCCGCCCCAGGAATCATACCAGCCTCCGATGAGGTATATCGGGATATCCTTGTAGAGGCCGGGATAGTCGATAATATCGTTCTGTTTCCAGAAATCGTCGTTTGCCCCGTGACGCATGGCCTCAACCAGCCAGTCCTCATATTCGGGGGCGAGTTTAAGCGGCGTTGTCCCCCTGCGGAGAGGGAGGTTCATGAGGTAGGATTTCTTGTTGTCCCGCATTTCTTCCAGAATCGCCCTTGTTCCGGAATCCCGAGCCTCACGGCTCCCCGAAGCTGACCAAGTATAAATCCAGTTCCAGAACCGGAGCTCGAAAGCTCCGGAATATCGCATACTCTCGTAACCAAGATTCGACATCGCATCTGTGGGAATTACAGTCACAAGGCTCGGCGGTTTCTCCATCGCCAGAGCGTGCTGCGTTCCGCCTTCATAGGAAACCCCGAACGTCCCGATCTTTCCGTTCGACCAGGGCTGGCTGCTGATCCATTCGCAGGTATCGAACCCGTCTTTCCCGTCATCGTTCAGCATATGCCATATCCCCTCGGATTTGAACCTTCCCCGGGTATCCTGGAACACAACTGCATAACCACAGGAAGCAAAATAGCGGGCTATTTCGGGATTTGTTTCCTTGTTGTAGGGAGTACGTCTCAGAATGACAGGCAGTTTCCCCTCGACTGCGGCATCGTTCCGGGAAGGCAGATAGATATCTGCGGCAAGTTTGACTCCATCACGCATAGGCACCATTACATCTTGTCTGACAATGAAACCAAATGGGGGATTTTCGGCGGAAAGGAACTGCGGCGTCCCGAAAATTGCTAAAAAGACAAATAAAGCTTTGGCAATTATGGCAAAGAACATATGCGGTAAATTAGAAAATTTCATCTCATGTCTCCGTGGTTTATTTCCCTCAAGACCTCTCACCCTAACAGCTTGAAACATTGCGTCCGAATAGGTTTGCAGCTACACACTATGGCGAATTTTTTTCAGTCGTCATCATCATCTACCTCAAGCGACCGACGGTGAATCGGGCGCGGCATTTCGGATTTCTCGCCCCGTATGGATTTCCAGATGATCTCGTTCAATCGTATTTCCGGTGTTGCGTCCTCACGGCTGAAATCCATCGCCATGCTCTCACGGGCTCCATAGGCCTCCGCGGTGTTCTTCTCGTTCAGTGGAACGAGCGGACGAAGAACTTTCCAGGGAGTCAAATCCGCCTGGTCGGTGAAACAATCCACCATGGGATACGCCGCGGCATCGTACTGGCTCATCGGCGGCAGGCCAAGGATCAGCTCCATCGTACGCAGCATGCTCGCTGTATCATACAGCGTGCGGTCGACATACCCCCGCCGGGTGTACGGGCTGATCACCAGCGCTGGCGAGCGATGTGCGTCCACATGGTCGGGGCCGTTCTGGGCATCGTCCTCGAGCACGAAGACAGCGGTGTCTTTCCAGAACCGGCTGTGGGTGACAGCCTCGATGACCTTTCCCAGCGCAAGGTCGTTATCCGCGACCATCGCCCGGGGAGTGGCGACGCCCGGATTGGTGCCGTTGGTATGATTGTTCGGCAGACGCATGATAATGAACCGGGGCAGAGCGCCCGTTTTCTCGAATTCCCCAAGTTCACGGATGAATTCGGCGGCGCGCAGGGTATCGGGATAGCTCAGATCCCAGGGACGGAAAGCGGGATCATTGTGCCCCTCGAGCAGGGGATGTTTCACCGTGACCGAATCCTTGTCCGCCACAATGAATTCTCCATAGCTTCGATAGGTAAGCCCTTTTCTGGCCGCCGCTTCCCAGATGTACCCGCTGGTGGGGAAAGCGATGGGGAATTCGCCTTCCGAAGGGTACGGCAATCCCCGTCCGGAATATGCGGAAGGCCAGGATTTTTCCACAAAGTCGGTCGCGATGGCGGCGGTGCTCCACTCGTGGCCGTCCGCGCTGACCTCGGCGTCGACATAGAAATTGTCCATAAGGACGAATTTATCCGCGAGCGCGTGATAGTTCGGGGTTACATCGGCGCCGAAGAGGCACAGGCTGGAATCTCCGTTGCCTTTTGCCATATCGCCGAGAACCTGGTCGTAGGTGCGGTTTTCACGGATGATATAGATAACATTTTTAATAAGTGAAGGTTCCCCCACCCGGCGGGGCACCGCATGGGGTTTGACCGTACGCTCTTTTTCCAGAATTTTCCGCGCGGCTTCGTTGAACCCGTTGTTCTTTTCGGTCTGACCGGTGTAGGAAGCGAGCCTGCGCGCATCGGGAACCGGGATAACCGAAACAACGCCGTTAAAGAGCCCGGCAATATATTCAACGTCTTTCGCTCGCGGCTGGGTTGGATTTGGTCCTTTCGGATTCGCACGGGAAATGAGGCCTTTGCCGCTCGCGACATAGAGCTTGCGGCCGTCTTTGCTGAGAGCGAGGGCGGTCGGATACCATCCCACCGGGATCAATCCCCTGACCGCACTTTTTCCGCGCTTCGAGACATCAACCACCGCCACATCATTGTTTGTCGCATTGGCCACATACAGTGTGGAACCGTCGGCAGAGACTGCCAGCGCGTTGGGGGTGCTTCCGAAAGGCGCGTTCTTGTAGGGATGGAGTTCAATGGTTTCGATCACACGGTTGTTCGAAGTATCGATTACCCATACATCGTCGGTGTTCGAGCAGGCGACATACAAAAGGGATTCATCGGGAGAAAACAGCATCATATTGGGATGGTCGCCGACTTTGATATCCGAAACGATCCTGCCTGTTTCCGTATCCACAACCTGAACTTTGCTTCCGCCCCAGAGGCTCACATACAGCCGGGGCTGTTTCGACAATACCTTTATATCGTAGGGGAACGGGCCGGTTTTCACCAGTTTTTCAACCCGATTCTTCTCTATGGAAACAAAGGAAAGGCAGTCGCCGCGGTTTCCCGCGACGAAGAGAGTCCGGCCGTCTTTCGAAAAAGCCATTCCGGCAGGGAAAATCTTCGACGGTGCATCGGTTCCCTTGAGAGAAATGGGCGTTCCCGGTATGAAACCACTGTCATTTTTCTGCCATGTCAGCACTTGTTCGGCGCTTCCCCCGGAAGCATACAGCGAAAGGCCGTCCGGGCTGAACGTCAGACCATAGAAAGATTTCCCGGTTTCCAGCTCGCTTACAACCGTATCCTTTTCGGCGCTGATGAGCGAAATAAAATGACGGCTGTACCCATTATTTGTAACCGCAAGCAGCTTGCCGTCCGGTGACAAGGCCATGTTCAACGGGAGATCGCCTACCGGAATATGATTGCCGGCGGGAGTGAGCACCCAATGGTTGGGGAGACGGGTACCCTGTTTCACAGGACCGGGAAACTGGGGCTTTTGTGCGCAGGATAGTGCAAGAAGGACACATAAAATTGATGATAATAAAAATCGGATTCCGGTCATGACCTGTCCTCCGGAAGATATTTTACACGGTAAATTGGTTATGAAATCAGCCAAACGGGGAGAAATCTATTCATAATATAGAGAGGTGTTCCGCGGAATTGCAAGCGTGGAAATGAAGAAGAAATGGATACGGCGAATCGGGAAACGGCGGTACCGATTCTTTATTTCTCTCTCTGCGGGGTTTATACCCTTTTACTTGCCAGGTATATCCCCGCAATGAGAGCAAGACTGACCAGGGAGAGGTTCATAGGCGTCTTTATTATATAGCAGATACCCATGAGCAGGATGCCTCCGATAAGCTGCGCGGGGCGCTGCCTTTTCTTTCCGTAGATAGCGAAACCCATACCGATCGATCCCCAGACCAGCGCCGCAAAAAGATAGGAAACATCCATTACTATTTCTTCCTCAGTCGGTGTGAAAAACCTCTTCCATCTCTGCCCACCACTCGCCTTTCTTACGGGTTTCGAGAGGTTGCTGCAGGGGACCGCATATACTCCACCACCGCTGGGTCTCGGGATCGTCAGCCATGCTTTTCATGTCCTTTTCGTAATCGCTCCCGATATATTCGTAGTAGCTGAACATATAGCCGTCTTTCTGGTAGATGGAATAATTGCGGATGTTGCACTCTTCGATTTTTTTGAGCACCGAGGGCCAGACCGCCGCATGAAGACGTTTATACTCCTCCAGGCAGCCGGGTTTGATTTTGAGCACGGAACCAAAGCGTTTCATAAAACCCCCTTCTTGAGAAATCTGAAGCATGAAATCTGAAATAAACAACGTATTCATATAAAAATAGTTAACTCATCAGGCATGTCAAGCAGTCAAAAAGATAGTAATATTTAAAAAGTAAACAAAAGTATTTTTGTTCATTTTCACCGATTTTTCATGCTGTTTTTCAGATTTCAGATTTCAGATTTATTCTTTCATCCTTCTTCCCTGTATGGAGCGGATGATCGCCGTAGGCCTCCCACCATAAACGCGCTGCGCGCCAGAGATTGGGATGGAGGAGACGCGACTCCTTCGAAAGCTCGCGCACGATTTCTTTCATACGATGGCGTTTTCCGGTCTCGCTGTTCGGGCACTCGCACGAGCAGGTCTGAAAACCGGCGAGACGGGCAAACCGTACGAGGTCGCGCTCACGGACATAGAAAAGCGGACGGACGAGAGTAAATTTGCCGTCGAAAAAAACGCGGCTGGGCAGCATTGTTTCCAGCGTGCCGTGATAAATGAGGTTCAAAAGGGTAGTTTCCGCCACATCATCGGCATGGTGCGCGAGCGCGAGTTTATTGAAGCCGTGCTCCACACACCAGGAAAACAACGCCTCACGGCGTTTCCAGGCGCACCAGAAACAGGAGGGATCGCATGGCTCCCCTTTTTCATCTGTGGTGACCGAGATTTCCGGGAAGGAACAGGGAATCCCGAGTGCGGCGCAGAACGAACGTATATACTCCCGTGTATCCAGCCCCTGAGGGATATAATCGGAGACGATGTGAACAACCTCAATATCATACTTCACATTGTAAAAACGTTTGTGCTCGATGAGAAGGTGAAGGAGCGAGAGGCTGTCTTTTCCGCCGGACACCGCGACACACACCCTGTCCCCGTCGGCGAAGAACTTGAATTCGTCTATGCCACGGTTCACTTTTCTTAAGAGGTTGCGCGCATACCGGGCCAGCGGGCTCGAGCGGTAGCTGCGGGTTGAGAGTTTATCGTGTTCCATGAGAACAATATATAACAGGAAAAGGAAGAATGAAATGTGAATAATGAGGGGAAGGGAATTTGATATTGACAGGGTGAGTGTATGAAGTTATACTGTTGCTATGATGAGCAAATTTACTGAATGTGTTATTTGAGGATACAATTTTTATGGAAAGGTGGTTTCTGTTTATTATCTGGAAGCTAAATCCGAGTGTGGGTTTATTCGGTAACCATCTAAACATTATTTATGAGATATTGAAGGAAGGTTCAGCTATGCCAGAAGAACGTGAAGAGAAGGCTTTTTATATCAAAGCTTACTACAAGAATTTAGAACAAAGAATCTCATTTTTAAAAGAGTTGCACGAGGACGGTCACGTCAATGAAGCTCTCATGCTTTGTTGTTGCTATATTGAAGCGTTGGGTAGCCAGCGATACCAAGATTCGGACCGAAAAGCCAAGAATTACTGCACCATCCTTGATGAGCATGGTGGTGATGTAATCTTTGGTCTTGTGCATCCTAAACGGGCACTGCAAGTTCTCAGTACCGTTAACCTATTCCAACGTAACATAGTTGAGATTCAAGAAGCAATCTCTGGTATCGAAAATCAGCTTTATGAAAAGAGAGCGTTCTTGCAACTACTTGCTCCTGTTACTACACCGGAGCAGCAAAATTGGCTTAACGAAAATGTTTTCAAGTTAACAATCGCCGCTATTTCGTATGATCATGTTCGGTGTCAATTGGTCCACGACATATCTGCCGGACCAGTCAGCTTCAGCGAGACTACATTCAATGGTAAACCCTTACCAAGCATAGAGTTCCGGCTGCTATACAAAGGATTGAAGAATGTCTTCGCTAAAGCCAAGTGTAAGTCCATAGAGACAAATAAGTGGTATTGGGAACAATAGAACCGAATATACAATTTCAGCGGATTAGTGGCGTGAAAGATTTCCGAGAGGATTTCAGCCGCTTAGCGCTCCTATTCTTCAATGTACCCCACCAATCTTAAAGCTGTGAATTTCATCATGTCAATGAATGGGCGCAGAAAGGGACAAATCAAATGACAACCGAAGAACGCGTAAAGAGCCTTGAATCGGAGCTTGCCATGATAAAGCGACTCACCCGCCGACTGATAATAGGGTCTGCTTTTGTCTTGGGAATGTTTACAATGTTTTTGGCTTTCCAATCCATGACCGGTGTCGCGAATAGCCAGACAGGCATAGATAATGAAAAGGTCATTCAGGCCAAAAGTTTTGAAGTGGTAGATGACAAAGGCCGAATTCGAGCTAGGTTGACCGTGAAAGAGCTTGGGGGGGTATTAGGTCTGTATGACGAAAACGGCAAGCCGCGCGCTGCGTTGAGTGTGATCAAAGATGGGCCGGGGCTGTTGTTATATGACGAGAGAGGCGAAGGTCGCGCCTCGCTGACTATTATCAGAAGGGGACCGGAGTTGATTTTTCGTGATGAGAAGGGCAAGATTCGCACCACGATTGGGGTTTCCCAGACAGAAACACCTGACGGCAAAGTGACCACCTATCCCGAATCATCCTTGCTTCTATTTGATCCTGAGGGCAATTCAATCTGGAGTGCTCCCTGATAGGGGCCGGATTATAGCAAAGCAAGTTATGGAGGAAAAAAATAATGGCGAAGGAAATTATGCAGAAAGACGGCGGACATACGTCCCCTTTCGAGCGAATCAAACGTACAAACGAAGCGGGAATGGAGTTTTGGTCAAGCCGTGAGTTCGCTGGGGTACTTGGTTATGGCGACTACCGTAATTTCGAGGGGGTAATCGAGAAGGCCAAAATGGCCTGTTTCAACAGTGGACACCGCCTTGAGGATCATTTCGTTGACGTCACCGAAATGATCGAAATAGGAAAAGGTGGGCAGCGGCCGGTTAAAACCGTTCTTTTATCGCGCTATGCATGTTATCTCGTCATCCAGAATGCCGATCCGAAAAAGGAAATCGTGGCGCATGGACAAACCTATTTCGCCATCCAGACACGGCGGCAGGAACTGGCGGACGAGCACATCGAGGACGAGCGGCGTCTCCTGCTGCGTGAAGAGATGCGCCGCCACAACATGCAGCTCGCTGACGCGGCAAGGGACGCGGGTGTAATCGAACCGATAGACTACGCCATCTTTCAAAATCACGGGTATATGGGGCTTTATGGCGGATTGAAGCAGGAGGATATTCACCGGCGGAAAGGGTTGAAAAAGAGCCAGAAGATTCTGGATCACATGGGCAGCACGGAACTCGCGGCAAACCTCTTCCGTGCAACCCAGGCAGAGGAGAAGCTGCGCCGTGACGAGGTGACAGGGAAAGATGCCGCGAACCTGACGCATCATGCAGTCGGTGTTAAAGTGCGTCAAACAATCCGCGAATTGGGTGGTACGATGCCCGAAGAATTGCCGGCGGCAGAAAGCATCAAAAAGATCGAGACCAAACAGCGCGGGCAGCTCGGCAAGGATGAGACACCCGCAGAAATGAAAAGCGAGTAAAAGGATACCGCGACACTAACTGTCATCCTTCGGATGCGTAATCGCAATGCCTTGGAATTCATAGAAACATGGAATGAAATACACAATCAGGATTGTAATAATAACGAATTTATTACTTAATAAGTTTTGGAGCGGGGAATCCTGCCCCCTTTTTTCCTCGCATCACACTTCTACCATATTCTCTTTTGGTTATCATAATTTATCTTTTTGAAATGAAAGTCCGCTTTCTTGCCGGGGCTTTTTTTGCCCTGTTGATAATGACTGTTTTCCTGGTTTTTTTTAAAAAAAACGAGGCAAAATATTTTTTTATTTTTGTAAAAAATAAGTCTTTTTTTTTCATTTTATTGTATATTAATCAGCAATACTGATACACCTACCGAACCATGTGGCAATATTATTTTAACCATTTAATTTTACTATAGTTAAGATTGGACGAAGAAACGATGAACGACAAGAAGCAGCAAGGGAGGCCTCCCCACCGTGGCAAAAATGGAAAAACGAGAAAAATCTTAGGGCCGGTACCCAACCTTGAGGAACATGTTCATTCCGACTGGTGGAGGGCAATTTTCAATCCCCTCTATCTGAAAACCGACGGCGATATTGTAGATGACCGTAATATCACCCGTAACGAAGTTGACCTGTTCTCTTCCATCCTCGGCCTCTCTTCCGATGATAAAATCCTTGACCTGTGCTGCGGACAGGGCCGTCATTCCATAGAACTCGCAGCGCGGGGATTCAAACAGGTGGAGGGAATAGACCGCTCCCACTACCTTATACAGCGCGCAAAAGCCAACGCAAAAAAAGACAGCATCAAAGTACGGTTCCGCGAGGGCGACGCCCGAAAGCTTCCCTTTTCCCCCGATTCGTTCAAATCAGTCATGATCCTCGGGAACAGCTTCGGGTATTTCGAAACGGTACAGGATGACCTGCGGGTGCTCAAAGAGGTGTTCCGGGTTCTTCAGCCCTGGGGAAAGCTTCTTATCGATATCACCGACGGCGATTATATGCGGGAGCATTATCAGCCCCGCTCCTGGGAATGGATAGACAAAAAAATGTTCGTCTGCCGTGAACGTTCGCTTTCCGCGGACGGCGACCGTCTTATCTCCCGTGAAGTGATAACCCATGTGGAAAAAGGAGTTGTCGAGGACCAGTTCTATGCCGAGCGGCTCTATACTCCCGGCAAACTGGTCGATTTGATAAGCAGCGCGGGATTTTCCGATTTCTCCGTCCACGGGGAAATCGCCTCTGTCACCGACCGCAACCAGGACCTCGGCATGATGGAGCACCGTACGATAGTCACCGCCACCGCCCGTAAAGAATGGACGGCAGTGAAAAGAAAACCGAAAGAATCTTTGAAAGACGTAATAGTGGTCATGGGCGATCCCCACAAGCCAGATGCGCTGAAACCGCTCGCCGTTTTCGATGACGATGATTTTTATACCATAGACCAGTTGACCACAGCGCTCCGTGAGCTCAAGGGCTATCATTTCAGCACGCTCAACAATCATGATACGCTCATCGAGGATCTTGTCAAGCTGAAAGGGAAATACGACCTTGTCATGAATCTCTGCGACGAGGGTTTCGACAACGACCCGCGTAAGGAGCTTCATGTTCCCGCCCTGTTCGAGCAGTTGAACATTCCTTATACGGGCGCAGGGCCGCAGTGTCTCGCCTACTGTTACGATAAATCGCTCGTCCGCGGAATTGCAAAGGAGATGGGCATTCCCGTTCCCGAGGCATTTTTCATCAAACCGGAGGATACCACATTCGAGCTTCCTTTCGGGTTCCCGGTGATTGTGAAACCGAATTTCGGTGATTCCAGTTTCGGCATCACCCAAAGGAGCGTTGCGAACAATTTAGAGGAACTCCTGAACGCCATCTCGGAAATCCGTGAGAAGTTCGGCTACGAGAAACCCATCCTTGTCGAGGAATTTCTGGTCGGTAAAGACCTGAGCGTGGGCATTATCGGAAATGCCCCTTCATCGTATACCGTTCTCCCCATAACCGAGGAGGACTATTCGCATGTGCCGGAAGACCTTCCCCGTATCTGCGGGTACGAGGCCAAATGGTCGCCTGATTCACCGTACTGGAATATCAAATCCATCCCGGCGGAGCTTCCCGAGGAAACAGAGAAAAACATTGTCGAATGGTGCACCAAGCTGTTCGACCGTCTTGAATGCCGCGATTATGCCCGTCTTGACTGGCGTCTGGACGGCGACGGGAATCCCAAGCTCCTCGAAGTGAATCCCAATCCGGGCTGGTGCTGGGACGGCCATCTTGCCAAAATGGCGAAAATTATCGGAATGTCTTATTCCGACATGCTCCTTGCCATCATTCAGGCCGCAGAACAGCGTCTCGGGATTCAGACCGATTCGCAGGAAGACCATGGTAACGGTAACGGAAATGGTAACGGTAACGGCAAGTTGAATGGTTTCGTTAAAGAAACGTTAGCCGTGTAACCGTTGAAAAAAATGTAAAATGAAAGAAGGACTCCGAGAGGGGTCCTTCTTTATACCTGATCCAAAAAATCCTATATACTTAAAAAAGAACGAAAAACCGGGAATTTGATCAAGTCATTTCGCAAGCCCAAGATATTTTATAATATGTTTTACTAAAACATCATCTATCTCATTATGTCTTGGTATTGGTTGTTTTTGGCCAGTTACGGGATTAACATAGATGTCATGCCTGCTTCCATGATGGTGAAGAATGCAACCGAATGACTCAAGCCGCCTTATAAATTCACTTCGTTTCACAGGACGATTTTTTTTGTAAGATAGTTGGGGGGGACATCTTCCATCACCATAAGAATATAGGCATCTTTCAGATTTTCTTCTAATTCCTCGATGGTTTCTCCCTGAGTCATGATTTCCGGATGTTCCAAAAGTTTTCCAAGCCAGAAATGATTACTCTTCCAGTAGACCATTTGGATTTGTTGTTTCATAATGCTATCTTTCTCTCTCAAATATTATCGCAATAATAGTGAATATAATAAAGTAACGTTTTATAAAAGTAAAGTTATATTTTCTGCTTTTTATCTTGTCAATCTTGTCTAATATAAATGGGCAGGATTTTCAAGATTTACATGATTTTTCATTACAAAAAGATGTAATTCCCAGCATTAGAAATCTTTTATTTAATCTCTCGTAAAATTTGTAAATAAAAAGAAAGTCTGAACCGTGGTTTATTGGATTATGGGATTAGCATGATGAATAAATCAGCATAATCACAACAATCTATTAATCAAGTTAATCAAGGTTCGGACAATATTTTCCTGTTTCCGCTCTTACCCTTTCTTTATGGACTTTGAGTATTTTACGAGATACTTTCTTTCAAAGGGTTCTCTCAATAATTGTTAAATTCTGTCAATCTTGTTAATCATGTCCAATAAAAATCTTCCGCTAAATAATTCGCATTTTCCTCTTGACAAAATTTTATAATCAGTTTAATTACGCAATAAGCTAATTATTTCGCACATAACCTTTCTTTGGAGATATTTCCATGGCGCGCAGAAAAAACCGTACTTTCACCGAGGTTGAGCTGGAATTCATGAACATTCTCTGGAACAGGGGAGAAGCCGCTCCGGAAGACATCCGCGACTCGCTTTTGCAAGACGGACGCACTCTCTCCGGCGGTTCCATCCGCAATGTGCTCGCCATCATGCAGGAAAAAGGGTATGTAACCCGTCGCAAGGAAGGCAAGGCATATATCTACCGGGCGAAAATTCATGAAAATCAGGCGCGTGAGGGAATGGCCAGAGATCTTTTGGAAAATGTCTTTGCCGGTTCCGAATCGCTTCTTGTAGCCTCGCTTCTGGAGCGCCGGGATATAAGTCCGGAAGAACTTGAAAAAATCGAACTCCTCATCGCTGAGCGGAGGAGGGAAAAAACATGAATACCATAAGCCTGCTCCTGGCGCTCGACAGCGCGGGTTTCGTTGTTCTGCGAATGCTCCTCTC
>JBAYHX010000037.1:0-13950 GCA_041665965.1 Candidatus Latescibacterota bacterium | reverse complement strand
GCTTTCCCGCCGGCGTTCATCACATACAGTGTCAGCCACATCCCAGGAAGAACATGGGCACGGATATTATAACTTGTCGAAGGAAGGCACCGTGGCAGGCACACCAGGGTGATTTCGCAGGTGCCATTTACATTCATTACATCTCCCGGCTCCCGGATTCCTGCACAGTATGCGGCAAGAACGGCGTCGTTTCCTCCGATCACCACCGGCGGCTCCCTGCGGAGTCCTGTCCGGGCGGCAATTTCTTTTTTCAGACGGCCGGGGCTTCCGTGCGAAGGCAGCACCTCCGGGAGGAAATCGAGCGGGATATCGAATGCGGAGGCTATCTCGGCATTCCAGGTCAGATCGTTCAACGCCGTGTTATAAAGGGCCATAAGGGAAGCCGATGAAGGATCGATGGCCGCCTTTCCGGTAAGCCATCTGGCAATGTAGGTATTCGAATGCCCAAACATCCTCGCCCGAGTATAGAGATCGGGAAAGGTTTCACGTATCCAGAGCAGGCTTGCCAGGGAGCACCCCCCGGCAACCGGCATATTTGCGGTGGTTTCGAGGAGCTTCGCAATGCCGATGGTTTTTATGATCCGCTGGGCTTCCACTCTCGACCGCTGGTCCAGCATGAGAATAGCCGGATATACTGCTTCGCCTTCGCTGTCCATCGCGGTGAACCCGGGAGTTGTTCCTGAAAGAGCGATACTGTCGACTTCGCCCATCAGGTCTTTCATTTCGTTGCAGCCCGCAAGAAAGGCCTGCTTCCATTTTTCCGGCTCTATGTCGCTGAAAAGACCGTCATTGTAAGTATTCACCGCATAGTGACGGGTAAACTGTCTGATTAAAGTCAGTGATTCCCCTTCCGGGCGGAAAACTCCCATTTTCATTCCGGTCGTTCCGATATCCACTCCCAGTATGGTCATATTTCAAAGCTCCTCAAAATAATCTGTGAATGTATTGCCAGCGACAGGGCTCCCAAGATTCCCCGAAAGAATATTCTCCCTTATCACTTAATATCGAATCCTTCCGCAAGAATGCTTTCCCTTATCTTGTCACGTTCGACATCGGTCAGAGGCAAAAGCGGGAGACGCGGCTCCCCGCCCTTGAACCCCATGATGTCCATAGCAGCTTTCACCCCGGCGACGCCATGAGATCCTGATACTGCGCCATTAAGCCGCGAAAGACAGTAATGAAGGTCGAGCGCCTGATCGAATTTTCGTTCGATGAAAAGCCGGTACAGATTGCAGCAGGGACCGGGCAGAGAATTGGCGAGGGAGATGATTCCGCCGACTGCGCCCAGATGCAGCGATGCGTAAAAAAAGTTCGCGGAACCGGCAAGAACATGGAAATCCCCATAATGATTCAGGACAGTGAGATAGCGGTCCGGCCCCGCAGATGAGGAATCTTTCATGCCGACAATGTTTGCATGGCGGGAAAGCTGGGCGACCGCCCGTATGGAAACCTGCACTCCGCCGGTAAACCCCGGCGCGTTATAAAGGAGTATCGGGATCGGAGAGGCATCTGCAATTGTTTCATAATGTCTGATGAGTGCAGCATCATTCATCTGCTTTGCAAAATAGCCCGGGGTGAGAATGCTGGCGAACTCGAATCCCATTTTAGCTGCTTGTTTTGTCTTTTCTATTGTGTGGCGGGTAGACTCGCAGGCTGTGCCAACCATGATCACCTTGCCCGCTTTTTCCTCGGCAAAAACTTCGAGAACCTCGATCTGCTCGGAATCGGAAAGGCTGCGTAACTCTCCGTTTGAACCGAGCGCCAGATAACCGGCAAGTTCGGAATCTGCCAGTTTCCGGAGATTATACCGCAGGTCATCCAGCATAAGTCTGTCGCTACGGAAAGGAGTTACAACCGGAGCGAAGACCCCGGAAAGTTTTTTTCTAATGCTATCCATAAAAACGGTCCTTTATCGGGGAGGCGATTCCTCATGTTTAGTTTTTCTGCTCTTCTTTCATAAACTTCTGCCACAATATAGCATTTGATCCGTTCTTTAAATAGAAGACCTTATCAATCGCAACAAGTTTCGTATATTTACCATTAATGTACGGCTCTGCTTCCTGTAAATCGCCCCAGAATTGAAGAACCGCATCGGGCTGCAACTGTCCGATGGAATAACTGTAGTCATATTTCAGATGGCCGGGGAGAAAATATCTGAATCTGTCCCGGCCGGAGCTTTGCCGCATTTCCATCCGGGCGATCGTTTTATCTGTTTTCCCGAGAATATCGACGGTTTTTCTTTCGGAAAAGTAGGGTATCGCGCCTGCCCATGTTACCGATAGTGCAGCTTCCGGAGTGGTGATCTGTTTGATAAGAAGAGCCCGTTCAACCATCGTTTTGTTGTTTTCAACATGAGGGGGAGAATTGAACAGGAGGAGGTCTTTCATATTCAAAGGGCCGTGCGGACTGTTAAACTGCACAAATGAAAAAATGACCAGAAGAGAAAAAACATGATTCCGAAAGAAAGCGAGAATTTTATTATCATTCCCTTTTCTCTCTTCGCCGGAGGCTAAATACTCGCCGAGTTTCAAAAAACCGAACACACAGAGAATGAAAAGCATGGGCATGACAGGGGTGATATACCTGTTGCTTCCGCCAAATTCTTCCCAGGCGTCTCCTCCGACATATATACTGTAAATCATCTGAGCTAATACAGCGGCAATAAGCAGCCCGAACGATTTTTTATAGTGCAGGAGCGCCATGACAAAAGCAGCTGCAACCAACAGAAGATTCATATTCCATAGAAATGAACCCCATACCAGAAATCCTCTGGTCAGCCTGAGGAGTATCGGATAACCGGTCATTTTCAGATAATAGGTGTTTGGCAGAGGATCATTGTAATAAAGGATACGCGCCAGTGTCTGTCCTCCGACAAATAGTACGAGCGCCAACAGTCCGAAAATCAGATGCCTTTTTTTGTTTTTTCTGTCTCCCAACGCTGAGAACACTGCAATAACAACAAGTAAAAAAGCCATATCGATTCTGATAAGGGTTCCCATGCCGAGCAATACATAACTGCCAACCGACACGATCCCCTTCTGTTGATTTTTAAGCATCATCCAGACAGCGGCACTGATGAAAAAGGTTTGAAGGCCGGTTTCCATTCCCTGCAGAGTCCAGTTGATCAATGGAAGGTAGAATGCGGTTAAAAATACCGCCGCCATTGCCATTTTTTCCGAGTTATTGGAAAGCAGGAGCGCTGTTTTTCGCACAAAAAACAAATTTATCAGCAATAACAGCAGCCCTGTTAACTGTACGATAAGACAGATTTTCGACTGGGGAACCGGTAGAAGATGGACAGCTGCCATTGAGAATGTCCACAGGGGATTTGTAATTCCCTCCACTCTCTCGCCGGGATTCATGACAAGGCCATTGCCCTGCAACAGATTACGGGCGTAATTCATCGAGATCATAGCGTCGTCAAAAAGGGAATAATACCGTTCGCCATCGATAACAAAGCTTGTTTTATAGATAAAGCCAAGCGAAAACAGGATAAAAAGAGTATAGAGTACTATCCAGGTTTTTTTCATAGAATTTCTCAAAATAAATAGAAGGATACCTCACCCCCGTCCCCGCTCCTATTCAGGAGAGGGGTGACTCATTATATGCCTTGTCTTTATCCTCTCCTAATCATGTGAGGGTGGCCGAAGGCCGGGTGAGGTTAGAATCTTTCAATAACAACTTATGGTATAAGCTGCTTCATTATAGGTGTGACCCCTTGTTTTCTCCAGTATGCAACATCAATAATTATATCTCTTTGCACATTAAAGTCATTTGAATATTTTCTATTCCCTTCATTATAAGCATCAATGAAATTCGATGTACCGATCATGGTAGTTTCAAGAAACTCATATTTATTTGAGTTTGTCCCTCTCTTCCATCCCACATATGAATGGCCTGGAACAAGTACAATTAATGGTTCGATTCCGATGTTTTCAAGGGCGGAAGCAAATAGCACTGTTCCATCAATACAATTGGCTTCTCCCAAAATTAATGCATCATTTGGAAATCTTACTCGTTGAGAATTCATTTGCGGAAAAGATATCGTGGAACTCACATAAGTAATATTATAATCTTTCTGTAAAGCTGAATAGATCGCACATACTTGTTCAAGAACGAGGTCTAAATCATAATTTATTTGAGAAGTGTATAAAACTGTTTTTGAAGTGAAATACGAAAATCTATTGTCAAACAATAATTCATAATATCCATCTTCTGTAATCTGTTTTGAAAAATTCCCCTGATGTATCTGGCCTGAATTATATAATATTTTGGCATTATTTAACGTTAGAAGAGTAATTATATCATTTCCTGACCCACCAGAAGCGCTAAAATTTACAGATAAAGTGAAGTTACGAGTAAATAAGGATGGATTGGTAAATTCATATCCTAAAATAAAAGATTCTGCTGATACAGTAACTGTTTTAGTTATTCCTTCGGTATAATTTTTAAAACCGTCTTTTGCTTCACTTTGTTGATATCCAATAAATTGCTGATTTATCGCATAATTTTTCGCTTTGCTTATTAATTCCTCCACTTTCGGAGCATGAGGAGTTACCCACAATGCAATTAATGGCGCATATTCTTTATTTTTTCCAAAAACCCACACATCTTTAGCAAGCATCTGAATCGGATAAGTATTGTGAAAAACATTACCATTGTTCTCGACGTCATTATTAATAATTGTCGCTTTTACAATACACTGAACGGTTTTCAATTCATTAAATTTTAATAAATTATCTTCAGAAATGGTGGGAGTAGAATATACAGTTGTATATCCATTCGCCCCAACAGATACAGTCTGTACAGATTCATCGGTATACTGATCGAGTTTTACTGAGAATCTCACCTGAACAGGAACCTTATTATTATTTGTTATTATTGCCTGCACTATACCGTGTTTATTTTGCTCCGCCATTTTAGCCATATAATTCAAGAAAGCAGTTGGAATACTATCATCATGAGTAACAGTAAAAGATATTTTTTCTGAATCAATTTTTCCCTCCCCATCGGATGGAGAGGATAAAGGATTTTTTTTACTGCAAGAAATGGAGAAGCATAAAGAAGAAGCCATCAAGATAATAAGAAAAAAGTTTTTTCTATATCTTACCATGTAGTCTCCCCAATATTTGATACCGCCAAATGATAATCTAACCGCGCTTTAACCTCACCCCCGTCCCCTCTCCTATTCAGGAGAGGGGTGACTCATTATATGCCTTGTCCTTACCCTCTCCTAATCAGGTGAGGATGGCCGAAGGCCGGGTGAGGTTAGAGTTGTTTTTTTATTTCATCCAGCACTTTTTCCATCGAAAAAATAATCTCTTCGTTGCTGAATCTCAAAATCCGATATTCTCCAATTTTAAAAATATCTTCACGGAATCGATCGTATTGAATTATATCATTTTCCCGATGAATGCTTCCATCAATTTCAATAATTAATTTCTTCTCCGGACAATAAAAATCCGCAACAAAATGATATTCG
The DNA here is from genome assembly GCA_041665965.1 of Candidatus Latescibacterota bacterium. Classification (GTDB taxonomy): domain Bacteria; phylum Latescibacterota; class Latescibacteria; order Latescibacterales; family Latescibacteraceae; genus JAUYCD01. The sequence continues at coordinate 8,468 of JBAYHX010000037.1, read as the reverse complement.
CCGAGAGCAAAAGGAACCTGACGGCGGAATTTGGAATTGTTCTGTTTTCGGCTTCGTAATACCCTCCAAAGGATTTTTTCCGCATCTGTCATGTTCCGCCGCAGAAATCGGGCAGTTTTCAAAACGGGAGTATTTATTGACATACCATTTCATTCGAGAAAGAAAAATAAGTTTCATAACAAGTCACCCCTCTCCTGAATAGGAGAGGGGCCGGGGGTGAGGTCTCACCCCTTTTCAGAAAAATTCCCCCTCTTCGTTCCATCGAAAAGGGGGAATAAAAGGGTCAGCTAAAAAAGTCAATACAAACTATCCCAAAATTTCCCGGCGGCTACTCCATCACAAGGCCGGCAGCGCCTTTTTTATATTTATAGGTGAAGGTTTTTCCGCTCTTGGCAAACGAAAGGGTAAAATTCCCCGAACCGTCGTAAGATTTTTTAACCGATTTGACAATCCCCTCCGCTTCGGTGTCGCCAGCCACCGGCAGGATGATTGTCGCCATGACTGTATTGTCCCCGGAAGCTTTCACCACAGCGCCGGTATAGGGAACCCATTTGAAAGACGCGTTTTTTTGTACCGCCAGAATAGCGTGTTTTCCGGGACGGAAGGTGAAATTCCCCTCAACCACAGGGATCAGAGCCATCTTGCCTTTTTCGCCGTCCAGGAGAACATATCCGTTCTTCGCCTGCTGGGAAACCTGCGAATGGAACCGTGCCTCGATTTCAGCCCCCGTCGCCGATTTTACCTCATCCAGCACAACGGTAATCATCGGTTTTTCAAGAGTTATATGACGCCTCCAGCCTTTCAGCTCCTTATTCGGATAAGCGTGGGTCGGATCCATGAGTGTATAATCACGGGCTGCGCTGGTGCGGAATTGAAGCACCTTGCCACCGATCCCCTCTTGCATCGGCTTGTCTTTCAACTTGGCGATGATCTGTTTTTCGCCGTTCACAAATACAACGTTGTGACCCACACTGGAAGCCTGCGGATACTCATAGCGAACCTCATCAAAAAATTTCTCATCATACGCCGAGTGCCCCGGTTCTGCTATATATTCCTGTCCGTTCCAGCAGAGAATGAAATGCCCGCAGTCCAGGTGGCCGTGATGAGGATCGTCATTGTAACCGGCTTTACAGGCGACCATCACTTTCCCGGGATCGGTGAAATCGCTCCGCATGATCGCCCAGTTTATTCCACGGAAAAGGAGGGAGCTCTGCTTGGGCAATTCCGCAGTAACACTGCTCCGCGGCCAGATAATATCGAATTCATCCCCGCCGGCGCCCAGGCTGTTCTGACGTATCCATGCTGCTTCATGGCTCCCGGTTTCCGAAGCCAGTTTGTTATAGAAAAAGCTTGCTCCGACCATTCCGCCGCCGGAATCCTCAAAATCCACGGTAGTCCTTGGAGGTATAAAGCAGTAGAGCGGGAAATTGACGGTATTGTTCTTGAACCGGGTGTTATCGAAAAGATTGTATTGACCGCCGCTCAGCCGTTTCAGCGCATCGGCGAAAAATACCGAGGTATGAGTGGCGTAATACCAGTATCCGCAGCCTTCTTGCCAGCCGCCGTCCGGGTCGATCTGGTCGAACATTTTGCCGATACGGTTATAAGCTTCGGCGACGACATCGGTCAGTTTCGGATCCTCGGTCAAAAGCGCCAGCGCAGCAAGCCCCAGCCCGGAATTGCACACCCCGCACCAGTTGCAGCGATAGGAAACCGCCCACCAGTGGTATTCGTAGTTGCCGCGTACCCGTGTGATGGCTTTCTCCAGAAGAGCGCCACGGATACGGTCACGCTGCGTTTTATCAAGCCCGGTATAGAGCCAGTCATAAACGGCAGCCATCATACGGGCGGTGTCGCCGGTGACATGGTCATAGGTAAAATTAACCTGGTCGTCGGGAACATTCCAGGGCATGACCCGGCTGTAAATGATTGGAAATTCATGAGCGCGCAACACCCAGGTCTGAAGATCACAGACACAGTTGGCAAATTCATACGCTTTCTGGGCATATTTTTTGTCGCCTGTCATCTGGTAAACGAAGGCAAGACTGAGTGCGGCATCCCGGTTGAAATAGTAATAGTTGTCATACTCGCCGGTGCTGTAATAGCGGGTGTTTTTTTCCTCCACCGGAGCCTGAGGATCGACAGGGGTGTAAAGGTAACGGTTGGCTTCAGCCAGCATACGCTCATAAATGTCACGGCACTCCGGATCATTTTTTATCCGCTCAAGAAGGGCGGGCTTTTCCTGCTCGGTGAAATACAGATAGGGGTGCTGAAGGTTCTTGTTGAGAGCCTTCTCGACATCCTGCGAATTAATTTCAGCCTGAAGCATCGGGGCGAAAAAGAGAAGAAGAAATCCAAAAATAAGGGCTTTTTTGAACCACATGATCCATCAACCTCCTGTGAGTGAGAGCGCATGATATGTTTCCTCTTATATTACAGCACCCGTTCTGCGAAATCAAGAAAAAACAGGGTGCAAAGGCGAGAATATAAATAAGGGTGAAAAGACATTTAGAATACTGAATCCAAAACAAAAAGATTTCCTTCAAGAGAATACTTCTTTTTCCTTAAAAATTTTTGTATTTTCAGTTCTGAAATCTCTTTATTATTTCCCTGAATTCTTTTTGAGGTTCTTTGTGGATTGGCAGGCATTCCTTAATTCGCATACATTCACCTTTATCATCCTTCCTATACTGATTTTCTGCTCACGGATAGTGGATGTGAGTATTGGAACCATGCGGGTGATTTTCGTCACCAAGGGTTATCGCTGGCTTGCGCCTCTCTGCGGCTTTTTTGAAGTATTCATCTGGCTTATAGCAATGACACAGATCATGAAAAACCTATCAAATGTATTCTGTTATGTCGCCTATGCAGGAGGGTTCGCAACCGGTAACTTCGTCGGGATGTTCATCGAGCAGTATATGGCGCTCGGCACTGTGCTTATCAGGATCATAACAAAAAATGAAGCGCAGGAACTGCTGGACTATTTCAAAGCTCATAATTACGGAGTAACCGTGGTGGATGCCGAGGGATTATTCGATAAGGTGAAAATAATATTCACAGTCATCAAGCGCGTCGATATTCCGAGTGTTATTGATTCAATCAAAAAGCTCAATCCCCAGGCGTTTTATACCATCGAAGACATACGGTTCGTTAATGAGGATTCCTACACCCTTCGTAATCCCATTTTAGAGAAAAAGAAAGGGTTACTGGATATACGAAAGTGGAAGTAATCATCTCTCTGTCTCTTATCCAATCCACAATGTGCGTAACGGGTGAATCGAATTCGTTTCCATTACCAAGCAGTAACCATTTTAAACAAGAAACAATTATCAAATGTGTTGACTGCATCCTTGCTGCAACAAGCTTCGCCCATTACATCTCCTTAGTGAAAACGAGAATTGCGCCTTTTGCCGGAGCGTTATCCGTCTTCATGCGCTCTACCGAACCGGTCCACATCTTCGTGGCTTCGTCTTGTTTCGTTACCCCTCGCAGGAAGGTCAGGCCGGTCATGCCTGCAATTCCCACGCTGAAATCCGTTTCGGATGTGGCAACGATCTGAAATGTCTTATCGGTGACCATCAAAGGATTGTTGTCAGGCTTGCCGTAGCAGCCGAACCAGAAAAACCCGTTATGATATTCGACCGTCTGAATACCCATGAGGGTGAAACCGCTCGCTATGACATGGCAGCGTACAAAGGTGAAACCGGCATCGTACTCATAGACATAATTCTCTTTGTATCCCTTGGGCAGGCCGCCGACAATATAAAAGTGTCCGTCGCAAAAAGTCATCCCGCCTGCGCCGTGCACGACCTCCGGAACTTTGTATCGGGAGAGAAATGTCAGGTCGGCGGCGTCATACACATACACCCACGAATCGGCGTATCCCGGCTCCCGGTTAAATGCGCCGAGATTGACCGCGACATAAAGTTTCCCATGCTGATAAGTCAGGTCGCCGTGATGGGAGGGAACATCGATCCGCTTCAACATCCGGCCATCCAGATCGGTCTTTACAAGTGCAACGGTGAACGACCAATACACAGCCTTGTTCGGTTCGAAAGCGACGCCCTGAAGATGACCGCCATATGCGCCCTCGCAGATAATTTCTGCATATATGGTTAGAGGCAGGAAAAGCAGAGAGAACGCTGCGAGGAATATGACGGAAACCATTCTCCTTGTCAGGATTTTGCTCATAAGGCTTGGAAAAGGAAGGAAATACATCAATCACCCCGTTTGTGGATTTTGAATATTGACACGAATAAAGATACGGCAGGGACAGAAAGTAGCTATGTAAACCATGAGTGGATGGGACATCACTGTTCATTAACCAGATCAACAGATTGTCTGCACCCTGCCATTTTTCTCCATCATTTCGGAGACAATATGCTGTTAGCCCTCATATGATCCCGCACAACCCACCAGCGGATGTTTTCCGAATAAGGCACAGCATCGGTGTCGCCCAGAGAATCGAGGCTTACCGCCCGCCCTGCCAGCCGTGATACATTGGCCGCAACAAGTGCACGGTGTTCTTCGAGAATAGCCTCATATGGACGGGGAATTTTCCTTTCGGCATAGAATTCATGAAGCGTTTTGAACATATAGTAAAAGAGATTATCTCCCGCTGTGAACGTTTTGTTTTCCTTTACTCCATAAGCGTTGACATGGAATGTCCCCGGATAATTTCCGATATGGTTTATTCCGATCATCCCGGGTTGACCGTCGCGTGATTTCCATGTCAGTATGCACAGCGAGGTACCAAACGGCTTGCCTTCGTCAATCCATTTGCCGAGGTCCATATTATAGGTTCCGGTGAAATATGCCGATTCGATGCCGCCGCCGAATGCTGCATGGGCAAAGTTGAATACATGGGGAAACATCCAGGTAAAATGCTGTTCCGGGCAGTATGCCTCGTACACACGGATAGGGCCTTTCTCTTTCGAAAAAACCTGCATTTGCGCCACTTCAGGCTGAAATTCCAGCGTGGAAGCGCTCATCAGCGGAGCATTGTTGGCTTTCGCCAGGCGCACGATTTCTTCGGCATCTGCGATAGTTCCGGCAAAGGGACGGTTGATGAACACAGGCTTTCCTGCTTCGAGAGCCGGGCGCGCCAATTCCAGAGCGCGGCGATAATCTGCATGCTCCACATGAACCACATCAGATTCTTTCACCAATTGAACCGGGTCGGCAATCACCTTTTCGAATCCCTGTTTCTGTTTCATCTTTTCCGCAACACCCAGAGCGTCGTCCCATATCGCATAGGGGCGGCATTTTACTTTACCTTTGAATTCTTTCGGCGGGTCGGCGAATTTCGCCGCAAAGCTGTGCGAGCCGAGTCCCAGCTGCCCGATTTTTATCAATCCGAGGTTTTGAGCGAACGCCGGAGCAGTCTTTGACGCCACAATTCCGGCAATACCGGCCAGCGCCGCCTTACCGATGAATGAACGACGTGTTTCCATTGCTGTAAATCCTTTCGAAAAACAAATGATGATAATAATATATAAATTCCGACAAAAATTGACATACGCTGAGACAGCGCTTTTACCTGCTTTTCGACTGCAATCAGCCTGACTTTTACTTATTTGACTATGTACTATTATATCACTGTTTCGCCTTGAGTTTCACCGAATAAACGACAATCTTTATACGCCCGCTTTCCGTGTCGGTCATAGTTGAATCGATTTTATCGGCGATTTCCATTCCTGAGGTCACTTCCCCGAATACGGCGTATCCGAACCCATTCTTTGTCTTGTCTTTGTGGGCGAATTCCAGATTGTCCTTGTGATTGATGAAAAATTGGCTTGTAGCGGAGTTAATCTTGTCTTCACGGGCCATAGCTATGGCGCCGCGCCGGTTTTTCAAGCCGTTCTCCGATTCGTTCTTGACACCGCGCCCGGTTTTTTTCTCCTGCATACCGATGGTGTAACCGCCTCCCTGTATCATGATACCGTGCGCAGCCCGATGAAAAATGGTGTTCTCGTAAAATCCCGAGTTGACGTATGTAAGAAAGTTTTTCACAGTCCGGGGAGCCTTTTCGGCGTCCAGAGTGATCTCCATCGTTCCCAGAGTTGTTTTCATAACCACTACAGGGCAAAGATCCTCCGGCAAGCCCGAATCCTGTCCCGGACAGCAGGAAAGAATCAATGCCGCACACGCGGATAGGAGTATGAGATATTTTAGTCTCATAAGACACTTTCCTTATCATAAAAAGGATTCGAAATTCTAATCATTTCAAAGGTGAAAAGCTCACAATTGATTCAATATATCATTCACTGTCTTGAATACAAGTTTTTTCATGAAAGTAATTCAACCGTCAGATAAAATAATTCGGATCGAATACAGAAATTGATCACAAATACAGAAAAGAAAGAATTGCCCTTCCTTGCATTGCCGGACGACGTAAATCTGCGCGACATAAAAAGGAAATAGAATACATCAATTATTCAACGAGAGAATAATACTTCCGGTTTTTCAGAATACCCTGATCTGAGACCGAGTCACTTTATGCGGATAAATATAGGGCACAATAGGATGGGGAGAGAAAATATTTCAGAATATTACTCTCCCCTATACTAATTTACTACAAGAATCATTTTCAAAAACAGATCTTACTCGTGGGAGTTGTCTGGGACATATGGGGAATTTAATATTGTATTACACCCGTACAAACAATAAGAATTGTTGTGCGGGCAAGTATCATCGGTATTACCGGCTTGTATATTCACAGCATTCCCGTGTCAGACACATTTCCCTTACTATCATCTAATATGTCTTTGTCCTTTGTGAATCAGATAGAGAATACCCAAATGCCTATCCATACATCTTGACACCGATCTTTGCAGCTGTGGATTCGACAAAAGCTTTTGCGACCGGATATTCCTCCGGTTGTGCAAATTCGAGAAGCAGAGTCCGGGGCCATTTCATACGGCTCATGCGAACAAGATAAGTTTCGTAATCCTGCATTCCCTGCCCGGCAGGTTTCATGGACATGATGACGAGCATTTTATCCCGCTCGATGAACGTATCTTTGGCGTGGCAGCTTATTATGTCCTCTCCCAGCAGATCGAAGCTCCAGTTCAGCATCTCGGTGGAATGGTAATAGTTCGCCACCGTGAACATGTTCGTGCAGTCGAGTGTTATCTTACACCGCGGATCACCAACATCTTCGATGCATCGCTTGAGCGCCTCGGGGCCGTCCAGAGGTGTTGTTACTACTGGTTCCATGCCCAGAACTGCTTTGTAACCGGCGGTATCGCGGAGTATCTGCTTGACTCCGTCTACTCCGAGTTTCCATGTCGCGGCAGTCCAATTGTCCGGGTGCATACTCAGCGCAAACTCCGTGTCACGGGTTCCGAATCCGGCGCATACAGAAAGTGCGCCGCATTTTTCCGCTGCCTCGACGTTTTCAGTGACATGCCTGATGTTTTCATTACGTATACGGCTGTCGGGATGGATAATGTTATCATAGGTCATATGGTCAAAAAAAACGACATCGTAGGTTTTAAGCGCTTCTTTCAACTCTCTTATATCGGCTTCGGTGGCGTCCAGCCACTTGTTGCGTCTCCCGGGACCGTGAGAAACACCCACTGAGGTGTATCCCATGCCTCGTATTTTCTTAACAGCCTCCGTGATGCTCATATTTACCGGAGGATAATTCAATCTCGTCTCCTGTGAGCTACACGCAAGCCGGATGGGCGTCGGTCCAGGCTTCAGGTCTTTTATCAGTTCCCTGTCGGGGCCACGGCTCCAACCGGTTCCCTGCCATCCACTTCCCCATTTGTAGGGTCGATACTTCTCCCTCGATTTTTGTGCATGGGCATATCCGGAGTAAAACCCTCCTGACGCCAACCCTACCGCAAGCGCCTTTCGTCTTGATAGTTTCACGGCCATAGTCACCTCGTTTTCTGTCTCATCTCTTGTGTATAAATTGAATTCTCTATGATATATGCCAGTGATATTACTTCTTTTTTTTCTGCTCCTCCCACAACTCACGATAATTCACCAGCTTGATGCCTTTAATCATGATCATCGATTTGACTTCTATACTGGTGAGAGCCTTAAGCTCCGCTGCGCGGTTTTTTCCGACGCCATTTGCGAAAATATGTGCAGGGGCTGTATGAAACAGGGCATTCTGTTCGGGAGAATCGATTCCTATATGGTTAACCCAGAGCCACAGACCGGGCTTCAGTTCTTTGAGCTGTTTGACGGCAAGCTCGGTTTTTTCTGCTACCGGAGCATCATAAACACCGTGAAAGCGCGATTCCCCCATCATGCCTGATATGGGAAGATCGTACTCGCGGCCGAGCTTTTTATATACTTCCTCAAGCCCGGGATACGCGTTATAACCCATGTAGTGGGTATCGAGGTATTGGACATTGATACCGTATTTTTTCGCCAGTTCGATCTGAGCACGGTACTCAGCCTCGATTTCTTTGATATCGGGTTTATGAGCGAAAAGCTCATCGGGGTAACGG
>JBAYHX010000036.1:0-14020 GCA_041665965.1 Candidatus Latescibacterota bacterium | reverse complement strand
TGAATATTTTCAAATACGCTCAATACAGGGATGAGATTGTATGCCTGGAAAACAAAACCGATACGACGCAGCCGGAGATCGCTCATCGCTTCATCAGACAATCCTTTTAATGAGATACCGTCGATGCGCACCTCTCCACTGTCCGGGTGGTCAAGACCTCCGATGATATTGAGAAGAGTTGTTTTTCCGCTCCCGGAGGGTCCGGCAAGGGTGGCGAACTCGCCCCGGAGAAGGGACAGGTTCACATCATCTACAGCATGAACGGTATGCTCGCCTTCGTGATAATACTTTCTGACCTCCTCAAGAACTACCGCTTCCCTGTCTTTTTTTTCCAATGTCACTGTATCCTTATATATTTTCAATATTTTCTCATTGCTTCGGAAGGATGAATTTTCAATACCTGCCAGGCAGGGTAAAGCGATGCGGTCAGAGTCAAAAGAACCATTCCAAAGTTAAGGATAATCAGGTTTTTCCAATCCCAGCCGCTGTAGAGAATCGGGTCTATTATTGTCCCGGCGATTCCCCTCACAGTCATAAGCGAAGCGAGGTTAATTCCTTTTGTCGATGTATACAGCCCCAGAATAACAGCCAGAGCTGATCCCAGTGCAGCGCCTGTAACGGAAAGAACCAGCGCTTCTGTAAAAACCATGACCGTAATCCGCCCCTTTCCCATTCCCAATGCCCGTATCAGGCCGAATTCTCTGGAGCGTTCGATAACACTCATGAGCAGGGTGTTCACCGTGCCGATCCCCACGATGAGATAGAGAAAAATCACCATAATCTGAAGGCCGGCATGATCAATACGGATTGTTCCTGCAAGCCCCGGCATAGCTTCTTTCCATTCATACGCTTTTGCTCCGGGTTGTATGCGGGCGATGTCTCTGATATGAGGGAGCGCTTTCGGGATGAGATTCTGATTTTTCAGCATCACAGCTATTTCATGAGCGCTGCCTTCACGGCCGATCGCCCGTGCGAGATTTTCTCTTGGAACCATTACCATTCCGGAATCGATCTCACGGATGCCTGTGCGTATTATTCCGGACACCCGGTAAAGTTTGTTCATGATCTCACCGTTTGCATCCTGGGTGGTAAGCACAAATTTATTTCCGAGATTCAATCCAAGTTCATTGGCAATTGCAGCTCCGATAACCGCACTGTCTCCATTCTCTTCTTTCGGAACACCTCCCGAAATAAAATACTTTTTTCGCAGGATGGGATTATCGGATAGTTCTACAGGAAAATCGATACCAAGGAATACTGCCGCCCGGCTGTTACGGCTCGAGCGGATCAGCCCCGGAACATACAGACGGGCATGTACAGTAGTCACCATGCTCTCTTCCAGCATCTGCCCTCTCACGGGTTCGACCGGAATTGTCTGTTCCACTTTGCGAGTCTCCAGATATCTATTATTATAGATTCCGATATGACCGCTCCCGATGCGGACGCCGTCATCGATCATCCTCGCATACGTCCCATAGGTGAGATTGTTGAAAAATACGGCGATGAAAACACTTCCCCCTATTGAAACAAGCTCGATGAACGACCGGCGACGGTTTCTCCAGAGGTTGCGCCAGCCAAGTTTCAGCCAAAACATTTTTATACCTCCCTCAGAACATCCACCGGCCGCATCTTTTTCAATCTCCATGCCGGGAAAATAGATATGATAATCCCGAAAAAGAAAATCATGAGCACGGGGATATAGAGATTGGCAGCGGCGAGAACGGTTCTGATACGAGGCTGTATAGTTGAATCGGAGAGAGATATGCTGGTCATGAACGAGGACAGATCGATGAAATGATTCTGGAGATAGATGGTTACCAAAAGTCCTATTATTCCTCCGACAAAAGCGGATATACCGCTCATGATCATCCCTTCGATCACTATCATGAAAGTAAGTTTCAGCGGTTTGAGCCCGATAGCGCCCATCACCGCGAATTCACGCATACGCTCAAGAAGTGACATATACATGGTATTGGCTGTTACAAGAATTACTGCAAAATAGAATATCAGCGCGAAAATGAACCTGCTGATCTCGCTGACATGGAGAATAGCATTCAACTGGGGAAGGAAACTGTTCCAGGACAGAACATCCATCTCGGGAAGCGTTGATTGCAGGTCAGCGGCAAATTCACGGGCTTCCATGGGGCTCCTGAGCGTTATCGCCCATTCGTGGAGTTTTCCGTTCATATCCAGCATATTCTGGAGAGTGGTCAACCCGACCAGCGCCAGAGAGGTATCACGAACAGGGTCTCCGGAATCGATAATTCCGGCAACATAGAAAATATCCGCTGTGACCGAACCGTAGTAATCCTGCCCCATCGCAACGATCTCTCCGCCGGGTTTGGCTCCAAGGCTGCTGGCAAGGCCTTTGCCCAGAACAATTTCTTTTGTGCCCGCTCCGGAGATAAAATTTCCCGTAAGCACCCTGCGGGACAGGAGACTGACCTTATTTTCCTCTTTCGGGTCTATACCCATCAACTCTGCCGGCTGACTTCTGCTCGAATCCCCGTTACCACAGCTTAATAGCGCGAACCCCTGAACCCTGCCTGACATTCCCTTTACACGGGGATCCCGAAGTATCTTTTCATGAATAAGGTCTGAGGAAATTGTCTTTTCTATACGCGGATTGCTGAAATATCCCTTTGCGGTAATTTGTACATGTCCATAATACATTTCTGTGGAGCTGTCTATCATGTCTCTGAATGTGCCCTCATATACAGAAAAAGTGAGGATCACTATACCGGTAGCAAATGCCATGGCGGTCATGGTGAGAAGCGTTCTCCTCCTGTTACGCCAGAGATTCCGGTACCCAAGCTTCAATAACAGCAAACTACTGTCTCCTCAGAGAGCGTATGGAAAAAAAATTGTCGGGCAGTTTCACATCGAATTCAAGCTTTGTGTAGGTGAGTTCGGTCATTTCCCTGGGTTTGTCCACAGGCTGAACCACCATGTGCAGGGGAACTGAACGTCCTGAAATATCTTTTACACGGTCGAATGTGATCTTCCGCGCCAGCCGGTTATCCTCGTCAAAATAATCGACATAGAGGGGAATCAGTTTATTTAATCGAAGCCTGTATACCAGCTTCCCCCATACAACAGGAGCTTCCGGTTTGGGGATGGCAGTGATCTCAACTTCCTCTCCTTTATTATCCATCGAAAAATTATAGAGCATGTCAATCCGGTTTTCCTTGACAAGGTCATCATTTGTCAGATTGCTTCCCATCCAGCTCTCCCCCATCATGCTCGATGGAATTTTGACAAGACGGTCGATATTCGGAAGGTAGTTCCACATCTCCTCGCCGATTTTAAGAGAAGCCACACCCTCGTCTTTCTTTGGGCTGAGAATCCGCGCCAGGAACATATCCCTTCCCTTTGACCATATCTCCATAACTATCTCACGCGACCAGGATTCGGTAACAATTTGCATACGGACAATTGCGTGTGAGGTATTTCCCTGATATTGAGTCTCCACCTTCCGGATAAGAGCCCGGACATCTGTTTCATCCGCGTTGGCATTTGCCATGACAGATAGCAGGAGTATATGAAAATAAAAAAGGCATATCGAGATTGAATGGAACTTCCATTTCATGAGGGAATCTCCCCAAAATTTATTTACGTTATATATATACGTATATAATACATGACCTGGTGTGAATACAAGGTATAGTTGCTTATATGGAAAGATAGCATTTCAGAAAAATCCAAATGATGTTCCTCTCCAAACAGAGAACAATGTATCCGATATAAACGTCATGCAAACAGCGGTAAACCGTTTGATAGAACAGACATTCCTGCACTATGAACATATCTATATTCTTATCAATGACACGGGCGAGGCGCTTCGGGGAGAATTATTGTCAATACCGCCGAGTTTGTATGGAAAACAGTCTGCAGGAACCGGCTGCTGCTTTATTGGGAGTTTAAATTTTCAGAAAAAAGAGGTCTTATTACTTTATTCGTACATTCATTCTTATCTCGAAACTCGGATTCCCGCTGCCCGCACCGGCAAGGATTCCTTTTGGATTGACCCTGATATTTGTCACATTCGAATCGCAGCCGTCTGAGTCAGCGCTCGGTACATATGTCCATGTGGAACCGCTGTCGCTTGAAAAATCCAGGTCGTCGCTCGTACTTGAAAGCGAAGTGAATGTATAGGTAAGCCCGCTCGATGGAGTACCGTCAATAAAGAGCGCCGGCCCGGAACCGGAACTTCCAAGGTCATTGATAAACAGTTTTAAATTTGAAGAAATCGGATCGGTAATTATTGTGGTATTGTTGTCCACCCAGCCTGTTCCATGGTTGGATACCTGGATGGTATAGAGCATGACCGCTCCGGGAATTGCTTTTGGGTTGGTGGTGCTGTTTACCGGGTCAGAAATGGTCTGAACGCTTTTAAGCACGACGACATCCGGCGCCTTAATATTGCCAACGATAAAGTCGCCAAATACAGTAATCCCTGTTGCCTGTGTGCTGGTAGACGTTTTTGTGCCAACCGTTGGAATTGTCCAGGTACTCCCGTTCTTATTTCCCACGACGAAGTTTGCGGTGTTGGCCGGGGCGTCGATATCACCGCTCACAAAATTGAACGTCGCGCTGTAGTAATTTATAGCGATCCCACTGTTCGTCAACGTCCAGAAACGATTGACACTTTTGCTGCCATCCACCCTCGAGTTTGCAATATCGGTATGGTCTCCCGATGTCGTCGAGGCGGTAAGATCACCGGCAGTACCGACACCGTTGAAAACAAGAGATACCGGTGTGTAGTTTGAAGTATCTCCGATTTCAAATGTTACCGATGGCGAGCCTGTCACAACATGCTTTTTGAAATTTCCCACAATGTGGCCGCTTGTGCGCGAAACGCTTCCCGAGGAACCTATGGTAAGGGTATAGGAACCGGTTATAATATTCCCGCTGGTAAGCGTAAGCGTCCCGCCAACTGTTGCAGCACCGCCAAGGGCGGCATTGCCGCTTGACTGGATGGTAGTCAGGTTGTTATACGTCAAGGCGGCGATGGTCTGTGAAGAACCGTTGTAGCTGACAGTGCTGCCCGTTACGGTATAAGTACCTGTACCGGGAGTAAATGCCCCGGCGATGCCGATTGTCCCGCTTGATGCTAATGTTCTATTGCCGTTACCGCTGTTGGTAAGGTTTCCGTAATTGACAGCCGCAATGGTTTGAGCGGCGGTTGAAGCGTAATCTACGGTTGTAGTAGAACCGATGGTATTTGTAGCAAAAGCAGGGTAAGTAGTTGCGGTTGCGCCGCTGCCTAATTTAAATGTTCCGGAAGTAAGATAAAGGGTTCCGGTGCTGGTTATCTGGTAACCGCCATCGTTAAAAACAGATGATGATGTTACATTTCCGATAGTAAGCGTCCTCGATATAGCAGTTGCGGCTCCGAGTGTAACCCCTGCAGTATTATTGATCGTAAGAGTTGCAACTGTTGACGTCATGCCTAATGTTGCCTGGGCTGATGAACCGTTAAACTCATAGTTTGCTCCGGTATTGAGAGTAACAGTACGCAATGAGGCGCTCGCAGGTAATGAACAGTTTGAGCCGGAGACTCCATTTGTGTTTACGGTTTTCAAAGTCGCGCCGGAGCCGAGAATGAAGGTCTGGCCTGATCCGCCTCCGGCCAGCGTAATCTGCGTTGTGCTTGTACCGCCAAAAATAATTATCCCATTCATTCTGTATTGTATGCCGCTTCCTGTGATATTAATCGTACCAGTATTATTAAGTTGCAGCGTTACTCCTGCTCCGAATGTTACATTTCCGTTAGAAGTTGCGGATTGTCCGCTGCTCACGATAAAGACGTCACCCGAGTTTATAAAATTCGTGGCAGCAGTGCCCCCGCCTCCGATACCGCCTGTATTCCAGTTTCCGGGAGTTTGAGCGGCGCTAACGCCGGCCGTAGTCAAATAATATGTTGCAGGCGTTGTTCCACTATATATTTCACCAATGATAAAATCGCCAAATACTGTAATACCCGTCGCTTGTGTACTGGTAGACGTTTTCGTTCCGACCGTCGGGTTGGTCCATACAGCCCCGTCGTAATTTCCCACGATGAAGTTTGCGGTAGTGGCTGAGGCGTCGACATCTCCGCTCACAAAAGTGAATGTCGCACTGTAATTGTCAAAAGTGATTCCACTGTATGTTAACGTCCAGAAACGATTGACGCCTTTATTGCTATCTATCCCTGAGTTTGCAATATCAGGATGGTCCCCCAGTGTCGTCGAGACAGTGAGATCGCCAGTAACAGTGACATTACCGAAAGCAACAACTACAGGTGAGTAGCTGGAGGCATCACCAATTTCAAATGTTTTCGACGTCGCGCCTGTCGCAATATTCTTTTTGAAATTTCCGATAACATAGCCGCTTGTACGCGAAACGCTCCCCGTAGAACCTATAGCAAGGGTGTAGGAACCGGTGGTGACATTTCCGCTGGTCAGCGTGAACGTGCCATTAATGGTTGGGCTGCTGTTAAGTGTGACGCCGTTTGTATTGTTGATGGTCAGATTGTTCAAAGCGGTCACACTGCCTGGGATGTTGACTCCGCTCGAACTGCCGCCAAAGACCAGACTCGAAGAAGAGGTGGTGGACAGATTAGCCGGTGTGCCGGCAATCGTTGGGCCATTCAGCGTTAAGGTATTCGCCCCTACCGAGAATGTGCCGCTGGTCAGCGTGATCGTGCCGCTGACCGTTGCAGCTCCGCCAAGGGCAGCATTGCCGCTTGACTGGTTGATGATCAGGTTATTATACGTTAATCCGGCAACTGTCTGTGTAGGACCGTTGTAGTTAATGGTGCCCGTGCCTGCTGAAAACCCGGTTGTACCCGACCACGTTCCGCCCACATTGAGTGTGCAGGAGCCACAGTCTATCGTACCATTCGTCAGGGTCACATTTGTCACAGTATGCGAAAAGCCGCTGCCAAGGTTAAGCGTCCCGCCCACACCGTTTATCGTCAACTGACCCGCTGATATGGCGCCTGTCAGTGTTGCCGTACCTGCGGTTTTTGTCATAGAAACCGTGCCGGTTGTAGAAAAACCGGAGATGTTTTGCGTTGCTGCTGTATTCGTCATGATAATCGTTGAACTGCCGCTGGTAAACGTACCGCCGTTATTGACAAAGTCGCCGCCAAAATCCATTTGATAGTTTCCGGTGGCCAATGTTGCACCGCTATTGATTGTGAGCGGAATTGAAGCATTAAAGACTTTCGCAGCATTCAGGGTTATCGTTCCTGTATTTTTAATAATGACGCCGCCGGTTGCCGCAAAGGGGGTTACCCATTCATTTGAAGCTGCTCGAGCTGACGTTGTATTATATTGCAAGGTTGCATTTGTCCCATAAGAAAGTGTTCCCGTAAATGTATTGGCATATGCTGCGTTTTCTATGGATAGGATATTATTTACTGTTGTTGTTCCCGCTGGAAAAGTTTTTGCCCCTGTACCGGAGAGTGTCAGGTTGTCATACGTCGTTGCCTTGACAGTCTGTGCAGCGCCATAATAATTGACCAGGTTGCCGGCAGCGGTTACGGTAAGTGTCGTAATTGTTGAAGTACCACCAATGTTGAGAACACCTGTTGCATTGTTCGTTAATCCTCCTGCACCAGATAATGTTGCGGGCTGTACAGGAGTAAGATTGATAGTACTATTATTTGTAAAGGTACCTGTAACCGAAAGCGTAATGAGACATATTAATAGTTGGTTATTCGTATAGGATCCGGAAACCGTTACAGATGAAAACACATTGCTTTGACTTCCGCCAATCGTTTTGCCGGTACCGGAAAAGGTGTGAACCCCTGTGCTGGAAGTGTATGTTCCGTTATTTGTAAAACTCCCGGCAATAGCAACAGTTGCATCTCCATTCTCCGTCAATGTGCCATTGATAATAACATCCGAACCGAACGAAAGCGCGCAAGCCGCACTCTCTGTAATAACGCCGTTTGTACTGATCGTTACAGCGCCGCTGAAGGTCTTGGTACCTGTGGCTGAAGATATCGCCAGCGTTGCGGTTGCTAAACCGCCAATGCCGATGGTTGTAGTACCGGTAATATTCAAGGTATATGCATCGGCTGTAAAGGTAGTACCGTCTCCAACGGTAAGATTACCTCCAACATTCAATGCAGCGCCTGTTGTTGCTGACGCTGTTCCGTTTAATGTGAGGTTGCCGTTAACTGTTGTGATTGCGCCAAAAGTCTCGGCCCCGCCGCTCAAAGTAAGGTTATTATAAGAAGTTACTTTTAGTGTTTGGCCGCTTCCGGTATAGTTTACAGTATTTGGATCAGCAGTTGCGGCAAGGGTTGTTATACCGGATGTGCCCCCTAAATTTAATGTTGCACTGGCTGCCTGAGTCAAATTACCTGTACCGGATAGCGCTGTATTGACTGTAAGTGTATTAGTATTGGTAAGTGTGATACCTGTTACTGTTACATTTGGAATCGAGATTGTTCCCGTAAGAGCCTGGTTATTGGTTTGGAACGTATAAATTCCCGTACCGGCATTAAATGTACCATTATTTGTAATACCACCGGCAAAACTCACCGGCGAATTTGCTGCGGTATTGTTCCATGTACCATTAGCTGCTACAGTTACCAAGCCTGTAAATAATTTTGTACCCGTGGCGGATGAAATGTTTAGAATACCACTTGTACCTCCTCCAACAGTTGTTGTACCCGCAACAGTCAAATTATAGCCCGCTGCCGTAAAGACAGTACCATTCCCCACGGAAAGATTACCCGAGATAGTGGTCGCAATACCGGTAATCGTATTCGTAGTTCCACTTGTAATTACATTATAAAATGTAGTGGAACTGCTCCCACCTATTATTTGAGAAGTTCCGTTAAACGTTACTGTACCGGTTCCGGCTGAGAATGTTCCACCATTGTTTGTCCAGTTGCTGCTTACTGTTAAGGTGTTGGATCCGGAAATCGTCAGCGTAGTACCTGAATTGATGGTTATGTTATTACAAACTGCTGCTAAACTAATTGTAGGTTGATAAGTTCCTGAAGAAATGACAGCATCATCTGACGAAGTTGGAACCTGTGTGGGGGACCAGTTACTTGCAACATCCCAGGCGGTACTGGTTCCACCAATCCAGGTATATGAGTTTATTGTGGTAGCTACATTCAAAATACCCGTTGCAGTTGTACCGAAATAGGTCGAATTTTTGTTTGTAGCACTCGAACCTGTTCCTCCCCAGGAACCGGCAATTTGCGGAGTGCTTCCAAACAACAATGTACTTGAAGAAGAAGTGTATGTACCCAGATTGGCGACAGATGATCCTGTTATTGACAAACTACCATTGATAGTAATTGCACCGGATAAAGATTTTGTACCACTTTGCGAAAATACAAGATCATTGTAAGTGAATACCGGGATGCTTTGAGAGCCTGAGGCATTGAAATTAAAAGTGCTTCCGGTGATGGTATATGAGTTTGAGCCTGGAGTAAATGTTCCAGAAACACCAATCGTCCCGGGGGTTCCTAATATTCTGTTACCGGAACTGGAGCTTGTCAGGTTGTAGTAATTGAATGGAGGAATGGTCTGAGAGCCGGTACCATTGAAGTTTACCGTATTACCGGCAGCAGTCGCGGTAAGCGTTGTTATATCGGATGTACCCCCTAAATTTAATGTTGCACTTGCTGCCTGAGTTAAATTACCTGTACCGGATAGCGCCGTATCGACTGTAAGTGTATTAGTATTGGTAAGTGTGATACCTGTAACTGTTACACTTGGGATCGAGAATGTTCCCGTAAGAGACTGATCATTGGTTTGGAAAGTATGATTTCCTGTTCCAGCGGTAAATGTACCATTATTTGTAATACCACCGGCAAAACTCACCGGCGAATTTGCTGGAGAGTTGTTCCATATACCATTAGCTGCTACGGTCACCAGGCCTGTAAAGGTTTTGGTCCCGGTGGCAGAAGATATAGCCAACGTTGCTGTTGATCCGCTTCCACTGCCAATGGTAGTAGTCCCTGCAGCTGTTAAGTTATAAGCCCCATGAGAAAAGGTAACACCGTCTCCAACAATAAGATTGTTGCTCACACTAATCGCATCACCGGAAGTTTTCGTTCCTGAACCCGAAAGTGTCAAATTACCGTATGTCTGGGCTCCTAATGTCTGACTCGTGCCGTAATACTCAACAGTGCTTGTTGCATTTAAACCAATTGTGGTGTAGTTGGATGGAAAATTATTTGTTCCGGCTATCCTTAATTTTGATCCGGAATCAACGTTCACCGCACCAACACCTAAAGCTGAACTATTACAGGTATATGTGGAAATGTCGAAAATATCGCCCGAACTTACGGTAAGAGTAGGATTTAAATTATTCGTTGTCGCCGGCGACAGAAGAATATCTCTATATAATACAACACCGGTGGTGCTGGTATTACTGATTGTAAGGTTATAAAAAGTGCACGTGCTACCGGCCCCGCTGATCGTTTGCTGGGTACTTCCATTAAAAATCACACTTGCAATATCATCAGTGCCGCTTACCATGTTAAAGGTACCTTGAACCTCCAGATTCCCACTAATATTAACCGTATGTGTATTATTGGTCGTTTGATTTGTTATCGTAAAAGAACCGTTACTGGCTATACTAACGTTTCCGGATACAGTTAATGTATAATTCCCGGCCGTAGTAGCCGAGATAGATAATGCCCCGGATCCATTCCCGGTTCCAATCGTTAATGACGCGCATACCCCTGAAGCAGAACTAATTAAAACAGTATAACCACTATCGATAATAACGTTATCACTTGATGTGGGCACTCCATCCGGATTCCAGTTGTTGGCATCATTCCAATTGTTCGTTGACGCGCCGCCGTCCCATGTTTTTCCGTTGACTATGACGATGTTTTCGCCCAGCTGGAAATCGCCGAATGATGTAAGATCTGTTGCCTGTGTGCTCGTCGACGCCTTAGTGCCGACCGTCGCATAGGTCCAGCCGGAATTATAATTTCCCACAATAAAATTGCTTGTATTCGCGCCGCTGTCGATATCACCGGCAACAAAGGTGAATGTCGCACTGTATGTCGTGAAGGTGATTCCGCTATTGGTCAGTGTCCAGTAACGGTTCACGCTCTTTGTTGAATTGATCGTGGAACTTCCGATAATCGGATGGTCTCCGGCAGTAGTTTTGGCTGTCAGATTACCGGCAACACTTACACTGCCAAACGATATATCCACCGGCGTGTAGTTTGTCGCATCACCGATTTCAAAGGTCGCCGAGGTTGCCCCCGTCGCAATGTACTTCTGAAAATTCCCGATAACATGGCCGCTTGTGCGCGAGATACTCCCCGAGGAACTTATGGCAAGGGTATAGGAACCGGTGGTGACATTTCCGCTGGAAAGCGTCATCGTTCCGTTCACTGTGGCATTCCCGCCCATTGTCACACCATTGGAATTGTTCATCTTCAGGTGACCGTAAGTTAATGCGCTGATCACCTGTGCGGCAGAACCGGCATACTCTATGGTGAGGTTGGCAAGTGTCTTTGTGGTAATTGTATACTGCGAGCTGAAATCCGCAGTCGCCGCTGTGCGCGTCACCTTCACAGTGCCGCTTCCGGTCAGTGTTCCTGCACCGCTGATGATATCGGCTGCTGCAGGGGTGAATGTCCCGCCGGAGTTCACTGTCAATGTCCCGGCGACAGCAAAATTGCCGCTGCCGGAAACCGCTGCAGATGCTGCAATGCTCAATCCCTGGAACGTCAGCGTACCTGAGTTAGATATTGACGATCCGTTGTTCAACGTGATTGTTCCCGATGAGGGGATAAAACTTCCGCCGCTGTTTACCGTCAGCGCCGTTGCAACTGCGAAACTACTTGTTGTAGCAACACCTGTACCGCTGATGGTAAGATTTCCGTAGTTCTGACTGCTGTTGAGCGAAGCAACCGTTGTTGTGGAACCGGCATATTCGACAGCGCTGGTTGCACCAATTGAGTGAGTAGAATAATTCGATGGCAGTGTTCCCGTCCCGCCAATCTTGAGCGTTGCACCGTTTGCGACCGTCATCGTCCCGCCTGCCGAGGAACGGTTTGCGGTATAGCTTCCAAGATCGAATATTCCGCCCTCGATGGACAGGTCCCCGCCTGGTGTAATCGTACCGGCCAGTGTCTTTGTCCCGCCGCCGCTGATGGTCAGGTTCGCATAACTTTGTACTGCCACAGTCTGGCTCCCGCTTGAAGCTGTATAGCCGACTGTTCCTGCTGTGAGCGTTGTCGTTCCGCTTACTGCCGGGAATGATGCTTCGGTATTTAATGTACCGGTCATGACAGTAAGATTTCCCGAGACAGTAAGTGAGTTTCCGCTCTTGACGGTCAGTACGAGACTTGCATTATTGAGTATCAGGTTCTTGCAAACTCCAGCCACATTCACATTAATGGTGTTTATTCCATTAAGATTTACCGAATTTGTCGATGCGGGTACTCCATCCGGATTCCAATTCGCTGCATCTCCCCAATTGTTCGTTGATGCGCCGCCATCCCAGGTTACTGAACTGCCGCTTTCGCCCAGCTGGAAATCGCCGAATGATGTAAGATCAATTGCTTGTGTCCTCGTTGTCACCCTTGTCCCGACCGTCGGATAGGTCCAGCCGGAATTGTAATTTCCCACAATAAAATTACTTGTATTCGCTCCACCGTCGATATCCCCGGCAACAAAGGTGAATCTCGCACTGTATGTCGTAAAGGTGATCCCGCTATTGGTCAGCGTCCAGTAACGGTTCACGCTCGCTGTGGAATTGATCGTGGAACTTCCGATATTAGGATGGTCTCCGGCAGTAGTACTGGCTGTCAGATTACCTGCAACGCTTACGCTGCTAAACGTTATGTCCACCGGCGTGTAGTTTGTCGCATCACCGATTTCAAAGGTCGCCAGGGTTGCCCCTGTTGCAATGTACTTCTGAAAATTCCCGACAATATAACCGCTCGTTCGCGAGATGCTCCCCGAGGAACTTATGGCAAGTGTGTAGGAACTTGTGATGACATTCCCGCCGGTAAGCGTCAGCGTTCCATTAATTGTTGCAGTACCGCTAAGGGTGACATCGCCGCTTGACTGGTTGATGGTCAGGTTGTTATACGTAAATCCAGGTATCGTCTGGCTCGTGCCCGTGAAAGCTACCGTACTTCCGGTTACGGCAGGGACCACGCTTCCGGTCGTTAACGTCCCTGTAATAGTGATAGTTCCGCTGCTTGCCAGCACCGGGGTCGTCGCGCCGGACAGGGTAAGATTATTATACGTAAATGCCGGTATCGTCTGGCTCGTGCCCGTGAATGCCACCGTACTTCCGGTAACCGTAGGAACCACGCTTCCGGTCGTTAACGTTCCTGCAATAGTGATCGTGCCGCTGCTCGCAAGTATCGGCGTCGTTGCTCCGGAAAGGGTAAGATTATTATACGTAAACGCCGGGATTGTCTGGCTCGTGCCCGTGAATGTTATCGTGCTGCTCCCGCTCAACGGACTTGCGGCCGATACCGGTGTAAATGTCCCCGCAATGGTATAGGTTGCCGACGATAATGCTGCCGGGGTAGTCGCGCCGGATAGATTCAGGTTGTTATAGGTAGATGCCGGGATTGTCTGGCTCGCGCCCGTGAAAGCAACTGTGCTTCCGGTAACAGTGGGAACCACGCTTCCAAGGGTATAGGTTCCCGTAATCGTTATTGTTCCGCTGCTCGCCAGTATCGGCGTCGTCGCGCCGGAAAGGGTAAGATTATTATACGTAAATGCCGGTATCGTCTGGCTCGTGCCGGTAAATATTATTGTACTGCTTCCGCTCGACGGACTTGCAGCCGATACCGGTGTATATGTACCCTGAATGGTATAGTTTGCCGACGACAATGCAGCAGGGGTTGTCGCGCCGGAAAGATCCAGGTTGTTGTAGGTAGAGGCCGGTATTGTCTGGCTCGTACCCGTGAATGCTGCCGTGCTTCCGGTAACCGTTGGTACGACACTTCCGGGTGTATATGTTCCGGTTATAGTAATCGTGCCGCTGCTCGCCAGTATCGGCGTCGTCGCGCCGGATA
>JBAYHX010000035.1:0-14120 GCA_041665965.1 Candidatus Latescibacterota bacterium | reverse complement strand
GCTCCTCGATAACACTCATCTTATTGATATTATTGGTGTATCGTTCAATTCTTATCTCAAAGTAAAACAGAAAGAGCTTCAACTCTCTTTATTTTAGCAAATTTTAACCGGACAGTTATGAATCCGGATATAAATTTGACAGGATTAACATGATTTACAGGATAAAAAAAAGACAATCGCACACTTTTATTTCAGATTTAATTTTGCCTGCGATTTTTCATTATACCTGAATGAATTCAGCATCGCCTCATCTCGAATCTTTTTCAGTATATCAGTGCGCCGTACATCAACAATTACATTTGCGATATTTGCATTTGGCAAAATTTTATGATTCATGTCAATCATGTCAATGTTTTTAGTGTTTTCTTTCTATAGGGTAAGCTCTTAACCCGATCTATTCATAAACTCAAGGACAAAGATCCCCCCGCCGCTAAGTGCGGCGACCCCCTTGTTAAGAGGGTGAAAAAAGAAAAAATGAATCCTCCCCTTAACAAGGGGAGATGCCGTCAGGCAGAGGGGATTTTCTTCCTCAGTGGTATGATTAATATATTTTATGAATTAACCGGGTTAAGAATACATGCCGTCTCACCCTTGCATGCCACTATCTATAATAAAAAATAATATAAGGATTTGAAACAGAAGGGGCAAGACATTCATCCTGAACAAAGTGAGATAAAAAAGGCGCTCGGAATGAAAGCGCCCTTTCAGAATAAAAAGCAGGTAAAATGCAAATGTTGAATGTATCTATTTCTACCGAGTTCCCTTACACATCAAGTTTTACCACGATTTCAGGACAACTCCGCTCTTTGTCGAGAACAGGGTCGACCTCGGAAGCAATGAATTCATCGACCTGCTCCGGCGCCCTTCCCACATAAAGAGCGGGATCCATAAAGCTGTCAAGTTCCTTCGTATCGAGTTCGAACAAATCCGATTCTCTGATACGCTTTATCAGGTCATTCTCTGCTCCCTCGGTTTTGACTTTCCAACCGGCTTCCTGCGCCATACTCCTGATAGCCTCATGAAGGATTTGCCGGTCTCCGCCTTTCTTTACCGCCTGCATAAGAATGTTTTCCGAAGCAATAAAAGGAAGTTCCTCCATGATTCTTTTACGAATAACCGCCGGATATACAACCAGCCCTGCGCTGATATTGCCGGCGATACGCAGCACGGCATCTGTCGCGAGAAACATCTGGGGCATCGAGAGCCGTTTGTTTGCCGAATCGTCAAGAGTACGTTCGAACCATTGTGAAGACGCTGTAAAAGAAAGGCTGGTTTCAAGCGACTGGACAAACCGGGCGAGAGAAGCAATGCGTTCCGAACGCATGGGATTCCGTTTGTAAGGCATGGCGGAAGAGCCTACCTGAGATTTCTCAAATGGCTCCTCGACCTCTTTCAGATGCGCCAAAAGCCTCAGATCGTTTGACATCTTGGAAAGAGACTGGCATACTCCCGAAAGAAATGCGGCGATCCGTGAATCAAGCCTTCGGGTATATGTCTGACCGGTAATGATAAACGCGTTTGGGAAACCGAATGCCCTGCTGACCATTTCATCGAGCCTTCTCACTTTTTCATGGTCGCCCTCAAAAAGGCTGAGGAATGAGGCCTGTGTGCCGGTGGTTCCTTTCACTCCCCGAAAACGCAGAGTGGAAAGTACGTAGCGGAGATCATGATAATCCATCACAATGTCCTGCATCCAGAGACAGGCTCTTTTCCCGACTGTTGTAAGCTGTGCGGGCTGGAAATGAGTAAATCCAAGGGTGGAAAGGTCCCTGTATTCCAGAGCGAATTTTCGCAGGTTGCGGATGACATTGACCAGCCCGAATCTGATGATTTCAAGGCCATCACGCATCTGGATCAGATCGGTGTTGTCGCCGACATACGCGGAAGTCGCCCCCAGATGGATTATTGGCCTGGCTGTAGGGCACTGATCCCCGAATGCATGGATATGAGCCATTACATCATGACGGAATTTTTTCTCGTACACTTCCGCTGAATCAAGATTCAGGTCCTCGACATGGATTTCCATTTCACGAATTTGTTCATTTGAAATCGGAAGCCCGAGTTCTTTTTCAGCCTTTGCCAGCTCAACCCAGAGCTTTCGCCATGTGGTGAATTTAACTCTGTCCGAAAAAATGGCGCCCATTTCGGGGGATGAATATCTTGTTGACAGAGGATTTGTATAGGTATCGATATTTTTCATCAGAATAACCTGACTTTGAATTTCATATCTTTGGTATATTTGCCTGGATGACGCTGGAAATCGGTGACAAATGAATCGAGAGTCGCATTTGTCTGTCGAAGTTCCTCATACAGGTCGCCGTTTTTGATCAATTTCGCAAAAGAACCATTTCCGGATCTCATATATGCGGCAATAGTGTCGGCAGTCGCCGAAATCGGCTGGAGAGAGGTAAGTGTTTCTCCAAGCTGATCCGATGACTTCTTAAAACTCTCGATAGCCTTTGCAATTTTTGTATCATTGGCATTCATAAAAGTCCTGATGTCACCTGAAGTGGTTTCCACATTTTTCAATGCGCCGGCCAGTGTTTTTCTGTTTTCTTCAACTATCGTTCTGTATGCCGAAAGAGTGAGGCGCACATTAACAAGCGTCTGATCAAAAGCGGCGGATAATTTTGCCAGATCCACATCCTGGTTGATTTTTTTAGTTGCAATGTTCAACTGGCTCAGTACCATTTCCGCTTTTTCAACAAGATCTTTATTGCTTGGAGTATCAGCCCCCGCTTGAATCCGATTCAAATCAACCGGATCTTTCGATTTTCCCGGTTCTATTATCAGAGCCTTGTCTCCCATGAGACCAATCTCATAAATTGCAAATCGGGCGTCTGAATTGAGCTGAACAGTACTGCGAAGGGAAAAAGTAATAAGCGCCTTGTTATCCGATGTCAGCGAAATGCTTTTTATTTTCCCGACTTTAACGCCTGAGAGAGTTACCGGGTCTCCTACAGACACACCCTTGCTGTCATTGAAAAGGGCAGCAACATCCTTTGTTTTGAGTCCGGGTTTATACTCCTTTATCCACAACATACATCCAAAAAGAATTATGAGAGCAAGAATAGTTGTAAATCCGACTTTCAATTTTACCAGGGATGTTGCCATGTGCTTCTCCCGCCAATCTATAACTTTTCCAGAACATCCGCGCTCTCATGATCCGGGAGATCGCGGAAATCGAGTTTGATACCCTCATCTCGGAGCGCTTTCAGGTAAACGGAGTCCGTTTCATCCACAAACAGATAATCGAGTATCTCCCTTTTCCCTTTTACGGAATGCATCCCTCCAACATTTATTATACTGATCTTTGCACCGTTTTTAATAACTTCATAGGCGTCACGCGGTGTTTCGAAAAGGACGTAAGAATTTGTATTTTCTGCAATAAGTTTATTAATGACTTGGGGAGCATCGTTAACTCTTACCACCATACCCTTTATCGTCAGAGGCAGAGCTGAGAGACAGATTTCGCTTTCCCATTCACAAGAGGCCACTGCATCGGAAACAACCAGGATAATATCCGGCTTCATGAACTTGCCCCAGCCTTCGGTAACCTGACCATGAATGAGGCGATCATCGATCCTGGAAAGTATTATTGACATAAGTCCTCAAAAATATTCACATGCATTTCAGATTTGAGATTTTCTATTATATGAAGTGATTATTCTGCAATTATACCGCGTTTCCCGTCTATTTCCAGAACCGATGGTAATTCATCAAAAGGAATAGCCGCACGTTTGTTGAGAAATGACAGGAGCATCGGGAGATTGAATCCGCTCAAGATATGACATCTGGTGAGTTTGGCAAGTTTAGCCGCCCTCCAGCATGAACCGCCATAAACATCGACAAAAATACATACCTCGGTTTCAAGATCGAAAAGATATGTTTCTCTTATTTTATCCGCCAGTTCTTTGGTGGAACATCCTTCATTTGTCAGTCCCCGAAGATTTTCAAAACTGCCAAATATGCCCTCCAATGCATAGAGCATTGCATCTGCGGCTTTTTTATGGGCAATCACCATACCGTGAATCATTCTTCTTTTTTTCGCTCCCGCAAAAGTTTTTCGTTTTCCTTTATTTTGGCAATCTGACGTTCCGCGAGGTCAACAGCTGCATTGAAACCCCTGATTTTAAGGAGATGGTTCAATGCAATCGATTCTACGATAACCGCGATATACTTCCCCGGATAGATGGGAACCTCGACACGGGGAATGTCAACATCCAGTATAGAGGTGACATTTTCATCAAGACCGGTACGGGTAATCGGTTGATTAGGGTCCCAATCCACAAGATGAACTTCAATTTCAATCCTCTTTTGTACCCGTGTAGCCCGGATACCAAACATCTTTTGGACATCCACAATACCAACTCCACGGATCTCTATGAACGATCTGGTCATCTCATTCGCAGTGCCGACTATGATTCCCCGTGACTTGCGGATGATGTATACAATATCGTCAGCAACAAGACGGTGACCTCTTTCGATAAGGTCGAGAGAAATTTCACTTTTCCCGATACCAGGCCTCCCGACAAAAAGAAGCCCCATACCGTAGACATCGACAAGAGTTCCATGAACAATAGTGGAAGGGGCAAAATAATCTTCGAGATAATAGCTGAACAGGTTGACGAACTGGGTTGTTGTTAACGATGAAGTAATCAACGGAATTTTTTTTGAATCACAGATATCGATCAGTTCCTGAGGAGCTCGTAATCCATTCGTGAGCAGAATACAGGGTAAATCGAATTGACAAATGATTTCAAATGATTCGATCCTTCTTTTTTTAGGCATTTTTTTAAGAAACAACATTTCAGTATTGCCAAGGATCTGCGCGCGGTTATAAGTAAAAAGATCGACAAAACCGGTTAGAGCCAGCCCGGGACGGTTGAGTTCCGGCGAAATGATCACATTATTAAGACCGCCCTTGCCTCCTAACAATTCAAGGCTGAGCCTTTCCTTATTTTCACGTAAAATAGATCCGATTGTTATGGCTTTCACCGTTCATTCTCTTTGTTTGCGATGTCTTTTTCAGGTTAGTTGAAAATTATACACTTTCTCTTTATAGTTCACAACAAAAATATTTTGGGGGAAAGGGGAATCACCGTAAAGGTCATTCCCCTCTCCATGCGAAAAGTCTTATATATCCAGGTCAAATTTGCTTATTCTTCTTCTGATTCGGTTTCGTTCGGAAGTGCTTCAGCTATTGAAGGTGATTGAGTACCCCTGTGCTTGATTGTTTTGCCCCGAACTTTCTGCAGCTGTACTTTGGCTTTATTTATTACTTCGTCCAATGCTCTCACCTGGTTAAAATCTTCATGAGTGGCGGATAGTAACGAACCGGGAATACGAAGGGATATTTCCACTCGAACAAAAGAAGCTTTCTTTTTGTCGAAAGTAATGATACCATTTTCTATGCGGCTGTGAAAATTGGAAAGTTTCAATACCTGTTCTATCGCCATAGTTTTAAATTGCTCGTCGCATTCTTCATGTCTGCATGTAAATGAAACGGGGAAATCATATTTTTTTGTCATGTTTTTTCTCCTTAAAAAGTAAAATAATACAAGGAAAAATCAAGAATACTTGCTCATTAATGATTGCTTCCTGCCATCAGATGTTTTTTTATCGTGCTGATAACCTGTTCGATTTCATGATACCCGCCTTTAAACTCTGGCATGAAACCGATTCCCGCAACTCCGCTTTCAAGTATTTCCCTCCATTTTTTAGGATTGTCACCGCAAAATGCGACCACAGGAGTATCGTACTCAGAAACCAGATACCGGAGATCGTTAATGCTCTGAGTGTCACCGGTTATTGGTTTTGAAAGCAGGTAATCTGCATCTCCGGATAATTCGGAGTCGTCATTAGAATCGTGATACAGTGAAAAACCTGTCATAAATTCCTGGCCTGATATTTTTTTGCATGATGCAACCGATATATCGTAAGAACCTATCAGTACTCCGTCAGCTTCTGTGATCAAGGCAATGTCCGGCCGGTCATTTATCATTATCGAAATACTGTTTTTTTTGCATACTGAAACTATTGATTCCGCACTTCTCATGAAATCTCTGTCACAAGATATTTTATCACGGAAAACAATTGTCCCTGCTCCGGCGCCGGCCAACATCTCTGCACTATCCGTAATATTCTTTTTTGAAAATCGTTCATAATCGATAATGACGTAAACACCGAGCCTCTCTCTGCTCGTTAAGTTTTGTTTATGAAGAAGAACTATCAGCGTTTTTTCGATATCATACAGGCGAAAACGGATGAGTTTATACTGAACTGAAAGAGTGGGATACACCAGTTTTACATACTCTTCGAGGCCACGGACTGCCTCCTGCGCTCTCCCGGCATTAGCCCGAATAATGGAATCGAGGTCTGTCCGGGTACGTTCAGAATCGGTTTCACCGTTACGGAGTATATCGTGTTCTGAATCGCGGGCCAGGAGCATGTTCCTGTTCAACATGTTCTCCTGCCGGGAGACTGCAACCAGAGAATGACGTAATTCTTTGATTTCGGCGGTGATCTGGCAGTTATTCATAATCATGCGGGCGGTTTCCTCAAGAATTCTAATGCCTTCAACAGCCCTGTTCAAGTTTGCATCGAGCAGTCTCAGTATATCCCGGCTCAGATTATTCATTTCTTCGCCCCGCATTCATGAATATATCGCTTATCGAGTTGACTCAGCAAAGGTAAGAACAGGAGTATATAAAGACACCCTGACCCCATGTCCCCTCTCCCGTAAACGGGCGAGGGGCATAACCTGTGATCTTTCATAACACATTATTAATAATACACATCTTGGTAGTCAACTCTCTTTTGTAAGAGTGGGGATTATGGGGTGAGTTAAAAATGGTATTAACAAATAAACGTTTGTTTAAATATAATCATCGTGCTGTCTAATCTCGATAGGCGATATGAATAATATCCGAAATATTGTTGTATAGCTATCGTAGCAGATAAAAAAAGCCCCGGAATCTACAAAAAATGATTCATGAGCTTATATATTACTAATGTGATGTAATATTCTTATTCATTGGAAAGATTACTGAGATTAAGGTTGACATGCCCTTCGCTTTTTTCCTGGACGATTTTAACCATCCATCCTTTTACTTCTTTCCCATGAATCTTTATTGTTTTCGGTATCTTTTCAAATACCTGCGCATCGGGACTCAATCCCGAACACTTACCATTTATATCACGACAGAAAATCCATTCAGTTCCAATATCCGCATTTTTTTGAGCCATATTTTTTCCTTTTCTATATAAAAAGTTTACAACTTCCATTCATTTTTCACAAAAATATTCAGGATATATCCGATGTACTTTTTTCCGGCCCATATATCCCTTTATCAACTCCATAAAAATTCCAATATCACGGTCCAGATCACGGTTTACGCCATCATAGTAAAAAACCCTGCATGGAATGTCATCGTGATCCTTTGAAAATGAGGGATAAATTGCTTCCGATACGATTCCATTCATACAGGAAAAAGGACTTATATCCACAATCCCATCAGCACCTTTTGTGTAACAATATCCTGACCTTCCGACACTGAGCGCCATCTCCCCCAATGCACCGGTAGCCGGAAGATAATTTTCCGTAAAATTTGCTATCACATCTACATTTTCGGGCTCTTCATAACCTTTGAAATCTTCATGGAACAATTTTAAAAGCTTGTGTTCGTCATGGCGCATAACATAAGTTTTCAGGTGAGAAACTGCCATCTCGCCGGAAAATCTTTTTCCGATCCTTCGCAGGTTGTCACGGTGGCTCCAGTCGGTGTAGAAAATCCATTCTCCGACATCTGCGATCCATGTTTCGGCGCCATGTTCCTCAAGCTTCCTCAGCATATTTTCATTAGCGAAGCGATTGTGACGGCAGAATATCTCTCCGAGAACGGCAATAAGCGGTTTCCCTTTCACATACTCGGCGTCAATTGATCTGAATCTATCGCGTGACCGTACCAATTCATCCTGTAAAAGCGCAGTTCTTTTTTGCAGTCCACTGTCATTTCTTTCCAGAATCTTTTCACACCGTTGGAGAGCCTCTTCATACACCCTGTCGGTCGTGCCTTTCACTTTCTCATAGGGACGGGTTTTAAGGAGCATTTTCCGTAGAATGTCGGCTGCAATGAAACCTTCCCAAGCTAATCTAAAAAAGGTAAGCGAACTCTTTCCTTTATCACCATAGCCATTTTCCGAAGAGGGATTGACTATCATTATTTCTTGAAAATTAAGTTTTGAAAGTACTGTGTCCAAAAGAGGCCAGTACTGACCGAAACGGCATGGGCCGGTAGAACTCGGCATTAAAAAAGCGGTTTTCGAAGGATCAAATCCCTCCATTTCGGTAACCTTTAAATAATCGCCAAGAGTAATTTTTTCCGGAAAACACTCTTCCCCGGAAGAGTACATTGCTCCGAGTTCAAGGGTGCGCTCATCAGAAGGCGGAAGAACTCGCGCTTCGATTCCAATTGATCGATACGTTGCCGCCAAAAGCCTTGCACCGGCCTGGGTCATTGGATGTATATACAGCGTTCTTCCATATAAAGATTTTTTCCCGTTGCCGTTCAATGTTTTCCCTCCCAGGTACTCAGAAATCCCTTTGAATCAAGATAAGCCTCGCATCTGGTCATCATGCCTGCATCGTTGGAATGGCCGTCGAACTGCAATACCAGAAAAGGCCTCCCCAATGCTTCACGTACATACTGTTTGATGAATGAATCAGGTCCGCATTTAAAATTTGTGATATAAATGATATCGAAATTCGGTTCTTCCGAGAGTCTTATTGCTGTCTGGAGAATTTTTTTACCGTAATTCCAGAACATGTTTTGATTGATATGGTCTATTTTGATACCCTGGAGGTCAAGAAAATCCATGGGAATAACATTTATCCCATAAATACCGGATAGTTTTGCCGCTACCGAAAGATTGATGGCGCGATCAAAAACGTTATAAGACCTTCCCACCAGAATAATAGCCTTCTCGCCTTTCTCTTTTACCGCTTCCAAAGCTTTTCGGCCTTCATTGTGCAAATTCTCTCGGAACTCATCCTGCGCTTCATACGCCCTATCAACTGCTCGGTCTGATCTTTCCCGGGATATTCCGAGTTTCTTTACTGCCTTCGCCAGTTCATTCTTGATTACCTTTTCTCCATCACGGAAATGAAGGGTAGGTTTTAAAATCCTGTTACGATGAGAACGGAAAACCGGACAGTGTTCGGCGACAAAAGGCAGTGTAGAACCCCATACACAAACGTATGATTCTTTCTCCATTATCTCTGTTTCGGAATTGATGACATTCGGCAGCCAGATATATTCAACTCCCCGTTCGAAAAGGGATTTTACATGTCCGTGCGCAACAATAATCGGATGACACGGCTCTGCCACAACGCTCTCGATACCCATATTGGCGATCTGGGTATTCGTTGGGTCAGAGATGACTGTGCGGAATCCGCATTCGGAGAGGAACACATTGTAAAACGGCAGCCGATCGTACGTATACATGGTCATTGGAATTCCAATAACCGGACCTGACTGACCGTTTTCGCGGACTGTTTTCTGGAGGAGTTCATCACGGATTTTACATAAATCGCCGATAACCGGTGATTTGGGAACTTTTTTCCGTTTACGATAACGGTCGGAACACTTATCACCCCAGTACGTTTTCTCACCATCGACAGTGAATTCCTGAATGGCGCAAAAATTACTGCATCCCTTGCAGGTAAATTCTCTCAGCTCATAATTTATTTTCGACAGGTCAAAGCCTTTGAATGTTGAGGAGGCTCCGGACGAATCCATCTTCCGTTTGGCGAGAAGGGCTTCTCCAATCGCGCCGATAACTCCGTTGAAAGGGGGAACAATAATTTCTTTACCGGTAACCTTGGCAAAAGCTGCCGCCACAGAATCATTATACGCGGTTCCGCCCTGGAAGAAAATGGTGTCGCCTATCTTCCGTCCTCTGACAACCCGGTTCAGATAGTTGTAGACCACTGAATAGGATAATCCGGCAATTATATCCTCAATAACAGCGCCGCGCTGCATATAAGAGTTCACATCACGGCCCATGAACACAGTACAGCGTTCACCAAGACGGATTGGGCTGCTGGAAGAAAGCGCTTTCTCCGCGAATTCTCCCTTGATTTGAACACCGAGCTCCTCCGCCTGTTCTTCAAGAAAGGATCCTGTTCCCGCCGCGCAGGCATCATTCATGGTGAAATCCACAACGATGCCGTCCTCGATGGAAATATACTTTGAATCCTGACCGCCAATCTCAAAGATGGTATCAACTTCTTTCCCCAGCATGTTCCTGCTTATATGAAGAGCCCCGGTTTTGTGAGCGGTTATCTCATCGTTGATCGTGTCCGCTCCGATGAGAATACCAATAAGCTCTCTTCCCGAGCCGGTAGTACCGACTCCCTTGATCTCTATCCTGTCACCGATTTCACGCTCTATCTCTTTGAGACCTTCCCCGACAACTTCTATGGGACGGGCTTTGGTGGGCACATAAATTTCTTTTATCACATTTCCATCTGTATCGATCACTGTCAGGTTGGTACTGACCGATCCGATATCAACCCCCAGATAAACCGGAATTCGTCCTTTACCCGGCGGAAAAATGAAGGGACTGATATTTTCACGAAGCAGTTTGACATCGTGGAGAGACAGCTTTTCCATGGAAGGAAATTCGTAAGAGGGTTTTTGTGTGATCCTTTTTATCTCGACAGGGGGTACTCCCTGCGATAGAATCGCGCAACCGAGGGCTCCCAGCCAGCACATGGTACCCGGGACAACGATATCATTGTCGCCCAGCTCGAACACCTCTTTTACGGAATGCAGCATACCCGAATTCATCGCTACTCCACCTATAAAGTATACCGGCGGAACCACTTTCTTGCTTCGGCTTATGACACTCTTGAAATTCCGTGAGACAGCATTGCATAAACCTTTCAGAACTTCATCCGGCTGGTAACCGCGCTGCTGGGCATGAATCATGTCGGATTTGGCAAAAACCGAGCACCTTCCTGCTATTTGAGCCGCCTTCTCTGCTCCTCCCACAACGTCTCCGACATCTTCGATACGAAATTTGAGACGCGAAGCCTGCTGATCCATGAAAGCACCGGTACCTGCAGCACAGTCCCCGTTGGTTCCGTAATCGACTATGCTCAGTTTACCTATTTTATCGTTATAGGCGAGGAGAATGAATTTTGAGGTTTCACCGCCCATTTCGAAAACGGTTCGGGCTTGTGGGTGAAATGTATTGATCGCTTCTACAATAGCGGTAAACTCGTTAATTACTTTAACTCCATGGCGCGCCCCGGCCAGCTTTCCACCGGAACCGGTAACTGTAATTCCGTATGCGGTGTCACCCAGGATTTCACTGATGGGAACGAGAAGTTCCTCCAGTGTATCGAGAGGCTGTCCTTTGAACCGTTTATAACGGGATACTGCCGCGATACTTTTAGGTGATGATTGGGGGGAATCAAGGAGAAAATATTCTGGCCGTTCAGCAATCTTTTTAATCACCGTTTCATCTTCAGGGCCACCCATAATGGCGATTTTGATACTTATTGAACCGATATCAATACCAATACCTACTGCCATAGCATCCCTTATCCATTTAAAAATAGATTAATGGTTTGGTCAACTCGGATCAATATCTTCTCTCAAGGATAAAATATAATACTATTTTTGATTCACTACAAATTCCAAACGAGGCTTCTTAAAAGAGAGAACTGACTATAGCCAAGTCATGATAAAACAAACCATTCCGCATTAAGGACAAGAATATATTATTTCTTTTCACCATCCAATCTCGAAATAGTAATGCTTTTCTGCGCCTGATATTTGCCTTTTTTATCAGCGTATGACGTTTCGCACATTTCATCGGCAGACAGAAACAATACCTGAGCAATTCCCTCACCGGAATAGATTTTTGCAGGATGGGAATTGGTGTTGATGATAGAAACGGTTACGAATCCTTCCCATTCCGGTTCAAAGGGAGTAATATTTACCATTACTCCGCATCGCGCATAGGTCGATTTGCCAAACGCCACAGTGATGATTTCCCTCGGTATACGGAAATATTCCACCGAGCGCCCGAGAGCAGCAGAATGAGGCGCCATTTCGAGAATATCACTGGTAATGTCAATAAAGGAATCGGATGAAACCGATTTAGGATCTATCGGCCCCTTCCCTTTGAAAATCTTGTACTCATTCGATATCCGCATATCGTAACCATAGGACGAAAGACCGTAAGAAATGATTCCTGGCCGTGATACTCCTTCGGCAAAAGGTTCTATCATCCCCTGTTTTACAGCCATCCGTCGTATCCACAAGTCAGACATCATACTCTATCAATCCCTTTCAGAATTTTCAATCGTTGTAACTACTTTTAATACCGAGTCTATCACCGTTTCGAGATCACCGATACATGTCGCCCCCGCTGCACGGGGATGTCCTCCCCCGCCAAGCTTTGCCGCAATTGCGCTCGCTGAGATCGGTTTAACAGTGCGAAAGCTTACCTTATATTGCTGGTCTCCCTCCTGAACTATCAGGATGGCAACCTTAACGTTTTTAATAATCCGTATCTGATCGATGATTCCATCGGTATGTTCACGCCTTGCACCGGCATCCTGAAACATCTTCGCTGTTATCCATGAATATACTATAGTTCCGCATGAACTGAGCCGCAAATTAGCAAGTGCAAACCCCATGAGTTTTTGACGGCTGAACGGCTGACCCGTTTCCAGCGCTTTCCTGATTTCATCTACCTTGACGCCATGTTCATAAAGTGAAGCCGCTATGTAGTGAGATACAGCGGTGGTATTGCTATACCGAAAATATCCAGTATCGGTAACAATTGCTGTAAGAATGGCAAGGGCAATCTTTCGATCGATTACTTTCGGACTGACAGTACAAATAAAATCATATACGAGAGAACCTGTCGCTTCTGCATGGGGATTCACAACACAATAATCCGCTTCCACAGCCTCGGGCGGATGGTGATCGATCACAATCTTCCGAGCCCGATTTTGAACGAGATATGGCACGACATTCCCCGCACGCTCGTATTTTCCGAGATCAAGAAAAAAAACGAGGTCGTGTTCGTTCGGGCTGTCAACCGAAGGGGGATCAACCGGGTACGATTCAATTATATTACCGGGATCGAGAAACCGGTACATTTCCACAACATTCGACTGGATAACAACACGGAATTTCTTCCCCATTTTCTGGACAAATCCAGCCAGCGCCATGACGCTTCCGAGGGCGTCGCCGTCAGGATTAACATGGGTGGTAATAAATATGCATTCAGCCTGTGATACTAAATTTCCTATCTTTAACCAATCAGCTTTGTTTTCCGGGAAATATTCCATAGCGTCCTATATTTTGTTATAGTAATCTTTCAGCATCAATGCATCATTTTCACGATTCGGACTTTCAACAATCATAATACCGTTGATACCATTCTCTTTGAGAACATGAAGAAGGTCTTTGTAATTGAAATCGGACTCTTTCATATCCAGATGTTTTTTCTCACCGGAGGAACCGTACGCGATTCCTGAAACATGCATGTGAAAATTCTTCAGTTCATTTTCTCCAAGATTCAATTTTACAGCATCGATCACGGATTGAAATTCGACTGATGTATTATTTTCCCCTGTTCTCGCGTGAAGATGCGACCAGTCTATGCAGGGATGCACTCCTTCCACCTCTGTGGAAAGTCGAATAATTTCATCGATTGTGCCAAACTGCGAGGGTTTGCCGGTGGTTTCCGGTCTGATGTCCACGTTTATTTTTGATTCACGAAGGTCATGAAGGATGTCAGCCAGAGCATCGCGAACCTTCGTATACACCATTTGGGGTTCAGAACCCAGATAAAAAGCGGCATGGAAAGTAATGCTTTCTGCTCCGGAAAGACTCCCCAGCCGTGCAGATTTTAGAATACGTGTCCAGGAATCCTTTACTATTTTATCTTCCATACTGTTGAGATTTATATAATAGGGGCCATGAGCGGTGAGCCGTATTCCATTTTCTTCGGCGGCTTTTGCGATACTGAGAGCTTTTCCCTCGCCGGGGAAACCCCCGTATACATATTCCAGCTCCATTGCATCAAGGCCG
>JBAYHX010000034.1:0-14550 GCA_041665965.1 Candidatus Latescibacterota bacterium | reverse complement strand
TCGTTCCGGCAATTTTGAAATCCATGTCGCCGAGATGATCCTCATCACCAATAATATCAGAAAGAACGACATATTCATCGTTTTCTTTTATCAGACCCATGGCAATTCCCGAGACTCCGGTTTTAACCGGTACTCCGGCATCCATAAGAGACATTGAACCGGCGCACACGGTAGCCATCGATGATGACCCGTTAGATTCGAGTATATCGGATACAACACGTATCGTATACGGGAAAATCTCTTCCGAGGGTATAATGGGCGCGATTGCAGTTTCAGCAAGGTGGCCGTGACCGGTTTCCCGACGGCTTGTTCCTCCCAGCCGGCGAACCTCCCCGACACTGAAAGGCGGGAAGTTATAATCGAGCATATAACTCTTGAAACTGGTGCCTTCAAGGTCCTCGATCATCCTTTCATCAAGCTTTGTTCCCAGGGTAACTACAGACAGCGATTGTGTCTGACCACGGGTAAAAAGTGCTGAACCGTGTGTGCGAGGCAGAAGACCGATTTCACAGGAGATCGGACGGATTTCCTTTGTAGTGCGACCATCAATTCGAACATGGTCTTTAAGAATCAGATCACGCATGACGGTTTTTTCAATTTCTGCAAACGCCATTTGTAATTTGATTTCACTTTCGGGGTATTTTTCGCCGAAAGACGAGACGATGTTCTGGAAAATAGCTGCCATTGCATCATGACGGGACGGTTTATCCGCTATACGGATTGCGTTCTTTACATCTCCATAGAACGCTTCATTGATGTCGGCTATCATTTCTTCGGTAGGAAGGTTAACCTCATAGGACATGAGAGGTTTTTTGATATCTTCGAAGAATTCCCGTTGGAAGTCGCAGATTTCGTGAATATAGCCTTTTGCAAACTCCAGAGCGCCGATCATAATATCTTCCGATACTTCCTGACCGCTTCCTTCCACCATCATGATATCATCATCAGAACCGGCGACGACTATGTCGATATCACTTTCCTCAAGCTCTTTAAATGTCGGATTAACAACATATTCTCCGTTGATAAATCCAACATGAATACCGCTCACCACTTTTTGTAACGGTATTGGAGAAATAGCGCAGGCAACCGAGCTTCCGATAAGCCCCAGCACATCCTGATCGTTTTCCTGGTCGGCGGAAAGGACAGTAACAATTATCTGTATCTCATTGGTGAATCCCTTTGGAAAAAGAGGCCGGAGAGGACGATCAATGAGACGGGAAGTAAGAATTTCCTTTGTGTTTGGTCTTCCTTCTCTTCTGAAAAAATTCCCCGGAATCTTTCCGATGGCATAAGATTTCTCGCGATATTCCACAGTAAGAGGCAGAAAATCTTTATTCGTATCTGATTTCCTGTCTACACAAACTGTTGCCAAAACTGTAGAATCACCGTATTTAACAATTACAGCTCCATCTGCCTGTTTTGCCAGTTTTCCGGTTTCGAGAGTGAGAAGGTGATTTCCGATTTGCTTGCTCAGTGTTTTATCCATAAAGTTTTTATTGCTCCAATAGAATATTATTTTCGAATACCGAGTTCTTTGATAAGAGTACGGTATATTTCAATATCAGAATTCTCAAGGTATCTGAGAAGTCTACGTCTTTTTCCAACCATTTTCAAAAGACCCAGCCGGGTATGATTATCTTTGGTGTGAAATTTGAGATGCTCGGTAAGATCCTGAATCCTTTGCGTTAAAATAGCCACCTGAACTTTGGTGTTGCCCGTATCTTTGGCATTGTTACCGAACTTTTCGGTGTACTCTGCTTTCAGCTCTTTCGTAATAGCCATTGCTGATTTTTCTCCTTTGAATTAGCTTATTTAATGGGTGATTTTATTGAAATTTCAATATCTTTTTTTATCTGTTCTACTAAAGATTCCCCTGAATCGAATTTCCGTATCTCTCGCAGGCGATCAGAAAAACCGACATTGAGGTACTGGCCGTATAAATCACCGTTATATCCCGGTATATGTACTTCAATCGCTTCTTCAGAAGAATTAAAGGTTGGCCGGGGTCCGATGCTGATTACCGCATGAAGTTTCTTTCCTTCAAATTCAACCCATCCGGCATATACTCCGGAGAGAGGAAGAATTTTTTCCGGGTCTTCCTTCAGCAGGTTTGCAGTCGGAATACCGATATTTTTTCCAATTCCCCGGTCATGAATGACCTTACCCTTGAACGAATAATCTCTGCCGAGAAGTTTTGCTGCAGTCCCGACCTTGCCCTCCAATATCTGGGAGCGAATAATGGAACTTTTTACTACTGTACCGCCGCGCATTACCGGTTTCACAATCTCAAGGCAAAAATTCAAACGATGAGCATATTCACGGAGTTCTTTTGTAGAAGCTTTCCGGTCCTTACCGAATCCATGATCATAACCGACAATAAAACAGGTCATTCCCAGACAATCAATAAAATATTCCTTTATAAATAGTTCGGCGCTCATACTCGCAATCTGTTTCGTGAATGTGAGTATGAAAGTACTGTCGATGCCCGCTTTAGAGAAAAGTTCAATTTTCTCGTCTAACGTAGTAATCATCCCGGGAGAAACTTCAGGATTCAAAACTGAAATAGGATGCGTGTCGAATGTAACAACCACCGCTTGTTCACCATTTTTCCGCGCGTGTTCTACTACCCGATTGAGTATTTGCATGTGTCCGATATGGGCGCCATCAAATGTTCCGAGTGTAACCGCCGATTGTATCCCGCAAAATGGTTGTGAAGGTGTAAAATTCCTGTATATATTCATGATGTTATGAGCTCAACAGGTTTAATCAGCTCCATAATATCTTCAGCAGATGCCTGCATGAGCGAAAGAAAATCGACTGCTTCATCAATGGTATGATTTCCACATGCTGTCCGCACTAGATTAGAAAGGTGCGCAGGACAATTAACTATTTCTCCCAGATGGTGGGCAATCGATCGGATATATGTTCCTTTCGAACATTCGATATCAACTATAATTTTTGGATAATAATCAAGAGCCGCACGTATGGAACTGATAAATATTTTTCGGGGTTTTCGTTCTACCGTTTTCCCGGATCGTGCAAGCTGGTAAAGTTTTTTTCCTCCTACTTTTACCGCGGAGTACATCGGGGGTATCTGCTCAGATTCTCCCTTTAGGTTATTTATCGATTCCGATAGAAATGCTATATCAACTGTCGATGGATCACTTTCTTTTATTGTTTTTCCTGTACAGTCATATGTGTCGGTGGATCTCCCGAATGTAATTTCAGCAAGATATCGCTTCGTATCGTTCTCAAAACGATATGCAAGACGGGTAGTCTTACCAATAAGAAGAATCATCACACCGGTTGCCATCGGATCAAGGGTGCCGGTATGGCCGACTTTTATTCCCTGGAGTTGTATCCTCGTTTTATTGACCACATCGTGCGAGGTCCAGCCGGACGGTTTGTTTACGATCAGAATTCCACCGGAATATTCAGGGTTTTTGTTTGTTGATTTCATCAAATAGTTTGTCGATATATAATCCATGTAAAGTCGAAGAATCAAAAGCAAACATAAGATTGGGTATCCGTTTAAGAATTACCCTTTCACGAAGACGGGAACGGATAAAATTTACCGCGTTATTCAGGGCTTCCACATTTGATTCCACAACAGACTGATCGCCAAGGACACTAAAAAATACCTTGGCATTTTTCAAATCCCTGCTCATCTCAACCCCTGTAACTGTTACCATGCCGATATGAGTATCTTTCATCTCATACTCGATTATATTCGAAATTTCTCTATGAATGAGATTAGATACACGGTCAGAACGATTAAATCTATGCATTATGAAATTACCTATACATAATTTAAAGTAGTATCGAGAACTTCTACACGATAGTCCCCATGCACAAGGTTCATCACATTGCCCATGATGCTTTCGATATGACGCGATTCGTTGGAAACTGCCGCCACACCAAGCGAAGCGCGCTGCCATTTATCGCAGTTATCAACTTCAGCGACCGATACATTGAAACGATTCCGCAGCCTGTCCTTAATGCTCTTTATCGCAAACCTTTTTGATTTGAGCGATTCGCTTTCCGGAATAAAAAGTTCGATTCTCAATATACCGACAATCATTTTCAACAACCTCTTATATGGTACGAGCTTCTTCGATCATTTCAATTGTTTCAATAACATCTCCCACTTTGAAATCATCATATCCATCGATGCTGATTCCGCATTCGTACCCTTGATTCACCTCTGAAACATCGTCTTTAAAGCGCTTGAGAGATCCTATTTTCCCTGAATAAATTTCAATATTATCCCGAACCAACAGTACTTTATTGCTGCGCTTTATTGTACCTGAAGTTACAAAACAGCCGGCAATGTTCCCAATTTTAGGCACCCGGAACATATTCCGTATCTCTGCCGTACCAATGATCTTTTCCGTAATTTTTGGCGCCAGAAGTCCGCTTAAAGCATTTTTCACATCGTCCAAAACTTCGTAAATAATCTCGTAAACTTTGATTTCGACGTTCTCATTTTCCGCAAGTGCCCTGGCAGCGGGAGTAGGACGAACATGAAATCCTATTATAATAGCACCGGAGGCAGTAGCAAGTAAAACGTCATTTTCGTTGATTCCGCCCACTCCCTGGTGAATGATCTTGACACGAACCTCTTTATGGGTAATCTGGGATAGAGAATCGGAAAGAGCTTCCACAGAACCATCAACATCAGCTTTGATAATTAGGTTAAGGTCTTTTATCTCTCCATCTTTGATCCTGTCATAAATATCGGAAAGAGTCACTCGTTTCAACCTTCGGAAGTCCTGCTCGCGTTTCATGATCCGTCTGCGCTGCGCAATTACACGGGCTTCTACTTCGTTCTCGACGATATGGAAGGTATCACCAGCTTTCGGCACACCATCCATACCAAAAATAAGAATAGGCTGGGAAGGCCCCGCGCTTGATATCCTTTCCCCAAACTCGTTTACCATCGCCCGTACACGGCCGGTTATCATTCCTGTGATGAACGAATCACCAACATGAAGACTGCCGTTTTGTACCAATACAGTGGCAAGAGCTCCTCTGCCACGGTCGAGCTTTGAATCAATAATAACGCCCTGGGCTTTTTTTGTGGGATCAGCTTTTAATTCCAGAAGTTCCGCTTCAAGAATCACCTTCTCGAGAAGTTTATCAATATTAATGCCCTTTTTGGCGGAAATTTCCTGACACTGGTATGTACCGCCCCAGTCTTCGACAAGAATATTGTATCGTGAAAGATCGGATTTTATTTTTTCAGGATCGGCGCCGGGGAGGTCAATCTTGTTAATTGCAATGATGATAGGCACATCTGCCGCTTTAGCATGGTCGATAGCTTCTATTGTTTGGGGCATAACGCTGTCGTCCGCCGCCACCACAAGAATTACTATATCGGTTACCTGAGCACCTCGCGCCCGCATTGCAGTGAACGCTTTGTGGCCGGGTGTGTCGATGAAGGTGATTTTCTGGCCTTTTGACAAGGTAACGGAATATGCGCCGATATGTTGTGTGATACCTCCAGATTCACCGCCAGTAATATTGGAATTCCTTATTCTGTCAAGGAGAGAAGTTTTTCCGTGATCGACATGTCCCATCACCGTTACTACAGGCGGGCGCGGAATTTTCTTTTCCTCGTCCTCTTCTTCCAAATCACGGTTTGTCAGCTCATCTTCAGCATATTCTCCCAACTGTTCGACTGTGAATCCGAATTCATCAGCCAAAAGGATAATAGTATCCATTTCAATGCGTTGATTTATAGAAACGAGCAGACCCATCTGAAGGCATTTTGCAACCAGTGTGTTGGCAGGAACTCCCATCTGTGCAGCTAATTCAGCAACAGAAACATATTCACTTACTTTTACAACATTGTTCTCTTCTTCAGCAACATCTTTTGTCACGTGTTTTTGATAGGATTTTTTTTGTTTATGAGTATCAGTGCTGATGCTTGCAAGAGTCTTCTTAAATGTATCCTGAACAACTGCCATATCAACTTTTTTCTTGCGTTTACGGGATTTTGCGCGGCTCTTTCTTTCTTCGAGATATTCTTTTTGCGTTTTGACT
Organism: Candidatus Latescibacterota bacterium; assembly: GCA_041665965.1. Taxonomy (GTDB): domain Bacteria; phylum Latescibacterota; class Latescibacteria; order Latescibacterales; family Latescibacteraceae; genus JAUYCD01. The sequence goes on along the minus strand of JBAYHX010000034.1, from coordinate 8,505 downwards.
GTGTGTTCTTTCAACCCTGCTTTTTCTTTACCTGCGGACTTTTCTTTAGCTACTGGAGAATCAGTATGCTCTTCAGTTACGGGTTTCTGCTGTCTTCTTCTCTTTTTCCTTCGTTTAGAAGAAGAAGGCTGTTCAACAACTCCATCGGGAGCCTTTTTTTCGATTGCATCAACTATTTTGGCTTTTTTCTCTATATCTTTTACTGCGGCTTCATGTTGTTTTTCAAACTGACTTTTTATATTATCCTGCATCTCATCTGTGACAATACTCATATGACTTTTAACATCAAAATCATGCTCTTTAAGCATAGAAACAAGCGCTTCGGAGGAAATATGAAAATCTTTGGCCACCTGATAAATTCGTTTTTTTTCCATATTTTTCCTCCTATGCAAATATGTAAATAACACAGATGCTTTTACATCATTAATCGTATATGGTCAGTGTCTATGGATTATTCCTGAGTACTCTCAGGTTCTCCATTAATAATTTCCGCTGATTCGGACTGTTCTATGACTGATTTTACCGTATTGTTTTTTGGGGTTTGTTTGATGCGTCCGTTCATGTAAGTCTCTGCCATGGAAATGAATTTCTCGGCAGTTTTGGGGCCTATGCCCGGTATCTGAACCAGAAAATCTACATCAGCGGCGGCAAGATCTTTTATTGTATTAATGCCGTGATTATTAAGATTATAGACAGTTTTCTCACCCAGACCTTCAAGGTCGATCAGCAAACCCGCTTCCTTGGTTTTATCCGATTCACGCTGGAGGAACTGGCTCTGGCTGATAATTTCGACACTCAAGCCGGTAAGTTGACTGGCCAATTCAGCATTTATTCCACTCTTCCCTATGGCAAGCGAAAGTTGATCATCATCAACCACCGCAATAAGTTTGCCATTGACACGATCGATATCCACTCTTTTCACTACCGCCGGGCTTAGTGCCCGGGCCAAATAGGTTGAAATATCATCGCTGAACTGAATGATATCGATACGTTCATTGCTTAATTCCTTGACAATTCCCTGGACTCGTGAGCCTTTAATTCCGACACAGGCGCCAACAGGATCGATTCTTGGATCGGTGGAGTATACAGCAATCTTTGAGCGTTCACCGGCTTTTCTGGCAACTCCTTTGATTTCAACGACACCTTCATATATTTCAGGGACTTCGATTTCAAATAGTTTTGCAAGAAATTTTGGATCAGTTCGGGAAAGAATAATTTGCGGTCCTTTAGCATCACGCTTCACATCTGCAATAATGGCGCGTATAGTGTTACCCTGATGATACCGTTCGCGCCGAATCTGATACTTCTGGGGAACAATGGCCTCAGCCCGGCTTAGATTCACAAATATATCACCGTGCATCACCTGCTGCACAATACCCGTTACCACTTCGTTTATTCGCTGACGGAAATCTTCGTAAACACGATCCCTTTCGGCTTCTTTAACCTTTTGAATCAGGCTTTGTTTGGCAGAATGAATAGCATGACGGCCGAATTCCTCAAAACGCAAACGTTCATGTATTTTTTGACCGATTTTTGCTGATGAATCTATTTTTTTCGCATCAGCAAGGGTAAGTTCATGGGTATAATCCTCAACTTCCTTGACGACATCCCATACAGCTTCCATGATTATATTGCCAGTGTTTAGGTCAATGTTTACCAGAATATTGTCAGAACTCCCAAATCTCTTTTTCGCGGCACTGAGAAGGCCTGCTTTGATCGTTTCGGCAATCAATTCACGGTTAACATTCTTATCTCGCGCGATTTGTCCAATCGCCTCAAGAATATCATATCTCTGTGTTGATTCGGCGCCACTCATCTACCGTTTCTCCATCCATGGTGTTTATTGCTCAATTTCTGAATGAAAGCTATGACAGCCCTTGCATTACATAATCAAAAGAGTGAGCCACCATCCTGCCCACTCTTCCAAGACCTATAACATATAAAAATATATCATAATATGCAAGGGCTTTTTATTGTAAAACAATATAGATCAGCTTTCTGTAAACGTTGATTTATCTTCAAAGAAAAATAATCCTTGTTTAGTAACAGTCAGCAGCGATTTCCGAAAGAATTTCTTCCGCTATTACCATACCCCTTGCGGTTAATCTGACATTTCCGGAACTGTTATATTCCATGAAGCCTGATTCAACCATCATTTCGATTTTTTCCATAAAAGCACATTTGTCGATATGGCTGTCGATGATAATATCCTTAATCGCCAATCCCTTGGCTACCCGCAAGGAAAGCATGAGATGTTCCAGTGTTCTCTTTTGGGCATCAAGCAGTTCGAAATCCTGTATCGGATCAATAGATGTCCCGAGTAGTCTTATATACTCTGCCGGATCCGAAACATTCCACCTTCGGGATGTACCATCGAAACTATGCGCGGATACTCCGACTCCAAGGTAAGGGGTCAAATCCCAGTACCCCTGATTATGTTTGCATTCGTATCCCGGGAGTGAAAAATTTGAAATTTCGTAGTGAAGAAACCCGCCCATTTTCAGAAAATCCGCTGCAAACAGATACATATCTGTGGTTTCTTGGGAATCCGGAAGAGAAAGGCTGTTTTCTTTAGCAAGGGCAAAATATTTTGAATCCTCTTCGATGCTAAGGCTGTAACAGGAAATGTGTTCCACCCCAAGGCCGGCTACTTCTTTTAGAGTTTCCTGCCATATGTGCATGGTTTGTCCCGGTACGCCAAACATAAGGTCAACCGACAGATTCATGACGCCGCTTTTTCTGGCTAAAGCGACAGACTTTACCGCCTGCTTTGCGCTGTGAAGCCTTCCAAGGGAGCATAGAACCGCGTCATCAAGTGACTGTATTCCGATACTGATACGGTTGATCCCAATATTCAACATCATATTCAGCCATTGTTCGGAAAGTGAATCGGGATTTGCTTCCACGGTGCATTCGACAGTGTTTTTCAGGGAGATAGTTCTGAATATTCGTTTGATGCAGTCTGCTGATACAATCGAAGGAGTTCCTCCACCGATATACAGAGTCCGGGGATTATCTGAAAATGTATTTGTACGGCGAAGGTTGATCTCTGAGTTCAGAGCATCAACATAGGATTCCATCAACGTTTCTGAATTTGTAATACTCACGAAACTGCAATAGTGGCATTTTTTCCTGCAAAAAGGAAGATGGATATAGAGCCCATATTTCATAATAAATCCGGATTTTATGGAAAATATTCAGAGATTAAATAAACGGAAGTACAACATGAAATTCTTACATACCTGGATTGCGGTGAGATACTCAATTTGTGTACTTTTCAGCGAATTATGCTGAAAGGTCTACTCCACCGTATATGGCTCAAAATATTATAGAGGTGAGAATCCTTATCCCAGCTCCAATAGATAAATATGGCTTTTCCCTTGATATTTTCGACAGGAGCGAATCCCCAGAATCGTGAATCATTGGAATTGTCACGATTATCTCCCATCATAAAAACCATCCCGAGCGGAATTCTTGTGAGCGGATAATTGTCGCGCAAATTGAACTGAGAAGGAAGAATGCTTGGATCAACAAATTTGGCATGTTTGGGAAGAGGTTGCAAAATTCCATCAACATAAATTCGCTTGTTGCGGATTTCCACAGTCTGACCGCTGACGGCGATACAGCGCTTGATAAAATCTTTGGAGGGATCTTCAGGATATTTAAAAACGATTATATCTCCTGGTCTGGGGTCACGGAACTTGAAAACCTTTTTTTGAGTGAAAGGTAACTTTGTGCCGTAGTAGAACTTGGCAGCGATCAATTGATCTCCGATAAGAAGAGTATCTTCCATGGAACCAGAAGGAATTTTAAAAGGCTGAATGATAAAAGTCCTGATAAACAGAGCAAGAATAAAAGCGACCAGGATAGGCTCTATCCAATCTCTGCGGAATTTATTAAAACCCCCTGACTTTTGAGTCAAGGGGGTTATTTCCGTTGTATCCACACTAGCTCCGAGGAATAATAAAATATCTATTTTGAATCAAGGATTATCGTATTATTGAAAGGATGCGATTCCACCGAACCTTGTGAACAATATCATAAAATGGCACAGCATTGTCCCAACTCCAGTAAAAGAACAATGCTTTGCCTTTAACATTTTCCAGCGGCAGAAAACCCCAGAATCGTGAATCATAGGAATTGTCGCGATTATCTCCCATCATGAAGAGTTTTCCTTCAGGAACGCGAAATGGTCGTATATTATCGCGTTGACCCATTTCAGTACCTTCAGGTATAATCTGGGAATCTGTTATTTTGGCATGTTTTGGCAGCGGCTGCAAGACATTGTTGACATAAACCTGAGCATTTCTGATTTCCACTATTTGGCCGCTTACAGCAATACACCGTTTTATCAAATCCTTTTTTTCTTCAACCGATCGGAAAACGATAATGTCGCCGGGACGAGGATCCCTGATCTTCCAAATTATTTTATGAGTGAATGGAACGTGAGTACCATAGAGGAATTTTACAGCGAAGAGGTAATCTCCGATAAGAAGGGTATCTTCCATCGAACTGGAAGGAATTTTAAAATTCTGGAAAAAAAACATTTTAATAACCGTTACAAGTATGACAGCAATAAGGATAGGTTCAATCCAGTCCTTACGGAATTTTTGGAATCCCTTATAATTCTTTTTTGGGGTGTATTTTTCCGTAGAATTCACCCTTATCCTCCTGGTATTAAGTTATTTGAAATTATCTTAACCTATTGTATTAAAATGAAGAATTTTAACTCTCAACTTTTAAAACCGCTAAAAAAGCTTCCTGGGGTATACGTACCTGACCGACTTTTTTCATCCGTTTTTTCCCCTCTTTCTGTTTCTCCAGAAGCTTTCGCTTACGGGTGATATCTCCGCCATAACATTTTGCAGTAACATTCTTTCGAAGGGCCTGGACAGTTGTACGAGCGATAATTTTTGCGCCGATGGCAGCCTGAATAGTTACCTGGAACATCTGACGCGGAATAAGGTGTTTCAACTTTGACGCCAGATCGCGGCCAAAAGGTTCCGCTTTATTTCTGTGCAGAATAGCTGAAAGTGCGTCAAGAGATTCGCCGTTAATAAGAATGTCAAGCTTTACAACATCAGCAATGCGATATTCAAGAAAATCGTAATCGAAAGAAGCATATCCCTTTGTAACGCCCTTCAGACGATCGTAGAATTCATAAACAATCTCCGCAAGCGGAAGTTCATAGATCATATTGACTCTGGTTGGGTCAATATATTCGGTCCTTTTAAATATTCCGCGACGATCCTGGGTTAATTTCATAATGGCGCCGATATATTCATTCGGTGCGACAATCTGGCATCTCATGATAGGTTCTTCGATGTGATCCACTACTGCCATATCGGGAAATCGAGCCGGATTATTAACCAGTTCGGCATGACCGTCACGAAAGATTATACGGTAAACCACTGACGGTACGGTATTGATTATATCCAGGCCGTAATCCCTGTCCAGGCGCTCCTGAACAATTTCCATATGAAGCAAACCGAGGAAACCGCAACGGAAACCGAATCCAAGGGATACTGAATTGTCCGGTTCATACGTGATAGAGGAGTCATTCAAAGAGAAACGTTCAAGGGCATCACGAAGGTCGTTGAACTGTTCAGGATTTTCAGGATACATACCACTGAAAACCATAGGTTTTGGTTCACGGTATCCCTCAAGCGGAGTCGTTGTTCTGTTTGCTGAATGGGTGACAGTATCCCCTACCTTGATATCATGAACATTTTTTATTCCGCAGATCATATATCCAACTTCTCCTGTCCGTAAAGCCGGGCAGGGAATTTTCCCCATTCGAAAATAGCCGACCTCCAGTACGTCCCATTCACGGTCGGTTCCAAACATATAGACCTTATCCCCTTTTTTTACAGCACCGTCAACAACGCGCAAGAATGCAACAGCTCCCCGATATACATCGTAATCAGAATTGAAGATAAGAGCTTTCAGCGGTGCATTCTCATCTCCGATCGGAGCCGGAAATTTGTTTCGAACGGCATCGAATATCTCATCAATACCGATTCCGCTCTTTGCTGAACAGCGAAGAATATCATTTTCCTTCACGTCCATGAGTTCAGTGATCTGTTTTGTGGTAGATTCGATCTGAGCAGAAGGGAGATCAATCTTGTTTTCAACCGGGAGGATAGTAAGGTTCGATTCGAGAGCAAGCCAGAAATTGGAAATGGTCTGAGCCTCAATACCCTGAGTGGCATCCACAAGTAAAAGAGCACCTTCACAGGCGGCCAGACTACGCGATACTTCGTAAGAAAAATCAACATGTCCGGGAGTATCGATGAGATTCAAAATGTATGTTTCACCATCATTGTAGGTATATTGCATACGTATTGCATGACTACGAATGGTAATTCCTCTCTCGCGCTCCAAATCCATATCATCGAGAACCTGCTCCTTCATTTCTTTTGAAGAAAGAGTGTGGCTCTGTTCAAGAAGTCGGTCGGCAAGTGTAGATTTACCGTGATCGATATGGGCAATAATACAGAAATTTCGGATATTACTTAGCTTTATTTCTTTATCCACATGATTTCCCAAATGAAATAACTATTGAAATTTACTTTATTTATTATACCAAAAAACCATTGGAAAGTCAAACAGGAAGAGGAATTATCTCATTAGTATATATAAAAAAATATCTAATATCTATAGAAACTCAGCAATAATGATCATATTTTGAACAATGTCTTTAAAAAATCAACAAATATTTATTTTTGATATTCATATTTGAGTGTTGGTATTACTACATCTTATTGAAACAGTGGGAATTAACATTATTATCAAAAACTGGCACATAAAATGCTTAATAAAATGCTTGAAAAACGCTTTTTTGCTTATATAATGCTTGTGAATGCTTAAGTACTCATTACTTTAATAAAATATTTCATTTCAAGTTCATTACTAACAGGAGGGTATCATGAACCAAACGCCGAAAGATATTCTGGAATTAATGGAAAAAGAAGGTGTTGTTTCTGTAGATTTAAAATTTATGGATTTTCCCGGAATGTGGCAGCATTTTTCCATTCCCTCGAAGGAACTTGATCTGGCTGCTTTTGAAGACGGTTTCGGATTCGATGGTTCTTCAATTCGCGGCTGGCGGGCAATCAACGAATCGGATATGCTGGTAATCCCGGATCCTACAACTGTTTTTATGGATCCTTTTACAAAGTACAAGACAATCAGTATGATCTGCGATATAGTTGATCCAATAACCCGTGAGCGTTATACCCGTTGTCCTCGAAATGTCGCAAAAAAGGCTGAAATGTATCTCAGATCGACAGGTATTGCAGATAATGCTTATGTCGGACCGGAACTGGAATTCTTCATTTTTGATGATATACGCTTCGATCAAAACTCACACGAAGGATACTACCATATAGACAGTGTCGAGGGAAAGTGGAATTCAGGTCGGATCGAAAATCCCAATCTAGGATACAAACCGCGATATAAGGAAGGATATTTCCCCGTTCCTCCAACAGATTCTCAGCAGGATCTCCGTGAAGAGATGGTACAGGTACTGACCGCATGCGGTCTTGAGGTGGAAGCGCAGCATCATGAAGTGGCCACAGGCGGACAGGGTGAGATCGATTTACGCTTCGATACCCTGGTGAAAATGGCCGATGGAGCGAATCTTTATAAATATATTCTGAAAAATGTTGCATGGCGGAATGGAAAAACACTTACGTTCATGCCAAAACCACTGTTCGGCGATAATGGAACCGGTATGCACACCCATATTTCGCTGTGGAAAGGGAAAACCAACCTCTTCGCCGGATCCGGGTATGCAGGTATGAGCGAAATGGCCATGTATTTTGTGGGAGGCATACTTCGTCATTCACGGGCTCTTGCGGCATTTACGAACCCTACTACGAATTCCTATCGCCGTCTGGTGCCTGGTTTCGAAGCTCCGGTAAACCTGGCTTATTCTCAGCGTAACCGCTCTGCTTCAATCCGGTTCCCTATGTACTCCATGAGTCCCAAGGCCAAGCGGATCGAAATCCGTTATCCCGACTGCAGCTGCAATCCTTATCTGTCATTCTCTGCATTGCTTATGGCCGGTTTGGACGGCATTCAGAATCGTATTGATCCGGGCGACCCACTTGATAAGGACATCTATGATCTTCCACCGGAAGAATTGGCAACAGTGCCGGTTATGCCTGGTTCTCTTGATGAAGCGCTCAATGAGTTGAAAGCCGATTATGAGTTTCTTCTCAAAGGCGATGTTTTTACCGAAGATGTCATTCATACCTGGATAAACTACAAGATAGAAAACGAAGTCAATGCAATCAGGCTTCGTCCTCATCCCTGGGAATTTGCACTTTATTACGATTTATGAGATTCACTGTTTCATATATATAAAAAAAAGGTGAAGCCCGATAAGGGTTTCACCTTTTCAATATTTCATGGAACAAGAGGTATCTCCTCCAAAGAACAAACCTATCTATTAACCCGATCTATTCACAAACTCAAGGACAAATATCCCCCCCGCCGCTA
>JBAYHX010000033.1:0-14711 GCA_041665965.1 Candidatus Latescibacterota bacterium | reverse complement strand
GGCGAAACGACAGCTTCAGCGCAGATCAAACCCGGTTTTCTCAAAGCGAACTCATTGCGCTTCTGGAATCGGAGCCGGAACGGTTCAGCCCCGGCGCGGCTTTGCGGCCGGTATGCCAGGATTTTCTCCTCCCTGCGGCGGCGCTTATCGCCGGCCCCGGTGAACGCATCTATCTATCGCAGTTAACCCCCCTGTACCGTCATTTCCACGTGGAACGGTCGATTCCCTGGCCGCGGGCGTCATTTACCATCCTTGACCGCCGTTCTCTGAGAATAGCGGAGAAGGAGCATATCACTCCCGATACATTATTCAAGGGAATTGACCACATTCGCACCGAGCTTGCCCGTGAATCATTCCCTCCCGAATTGAAGCTGGCGCTCGACACGCTCGCGCACACAACTACAGAAGGCTTTGATCATGTCGCCGCGCAGATTCGCAGCCTCGATCCCACTCTCGCCGACATGGTGGAAAAGGAAAAAGGCAGGGCGCTGCATATTGTGGAAGGAATCACTGACCGTGCAATACGGACACAGAAAGCGGGAACGGCTGTCGCAGAAACCCGTATAGCTTCCGCCTCATATTTTCTCCTGCCCGAAGGCGGCGCACAGGAAAGATGGTTTGGGCTTGATGCTGTTTATTCGACTTTGGGCGAAGAAGGACTAAAAGAAATGATGGAAATGACGAGTCCGGGAGAGCAAAAACACAGGGTGGTGAGGATGGGGGATTAATAGGATAATCCCCAATTATTGATTTTCATAAACATGGAAATACCTTTCAGCCCACACACCAAGTCCAGAATATTTACACATTTAAAACCTCACCCGCCCTTCGGGAACCCTCTCCTATCCAGGAGAGGTTAAGATACGTCTTTTCTGAGTCACCCCTCTCCTGAACAGGAGAGGGGATGGGGATGAGGTATGAATTGTGAGAATACTGTTTTGTCAAAATTACTTTCATATAAAAAGGGGCGGAATTAGTTCCAATCCCCCTTTTTTTCTATTGGTTCATTTGATTACCTGACCACGCCTAACGATCTGCAAACTCCAAAGACCACCGTTAAGACTACTATAATTATCAGCGCTATTCCTCCCCACCCGGACAGAAATTTTTATTTTCGTCATTCCTGGGATCCGGTATTTTTCCGTCATTTCCCATCAGCGATGTCGTTGGGCCGGAACGTTTTTCACCTTCCATTTCTGATCACCTCCATATGGCAATGCGATGCCAGGTTAAATTGAAGTAATTATAAATTATTACCGTTAATTATAATGAATATATGTATTGATATAAAATAGTGACAATACCACATTTGTCAAGGTGAAGTTTATTTCATTGGAAAAAATTATAAAAAAAAGGGGATGGAATAAAATCCAGCCCCTTTTCACAGCGTATGAGAAGAAATATTACATATTTATTATCTTGTCGCGGTTGTCGGAAATCTTGGCGTTCTTCCGGATGTCCGAAAGATACTTGGTGATGATCTCATTCTGGAGTTGGTTGACCATTGAAGACCTGACCTGCTCACGTTCCGCCTGGAATTTAGCTTCATCCACCGGAAGCTTTTCCTGAAGTATCGCGATTCCAGCGCCGGTATCGGATTTCACCACGCCGGTATTTTCACCGGGATTGCTCAATGTGAACAATTTGGCGACAATCGGATTCATCGCGCCAAGTCCCTCAGCCGTTCCGCCGCGGGTTACAATACCGCTCGTAAAACCTGCTGCCTTGACAGAGTCGGCAAGAACCGCTTCCTGCAATGTCTTGCCGGATTTCATACGGTCAAGAACGCGCGCGGCAAATTCGGCGGCATACTGGATACGGGCCTGGTTGCGAACAGCAGCTTCAACCTTATTTTTAACCTCTTCGAGAGGAGCAATCCCCGCCGGTTTGATTTCAGCGACTTTTATTATATAATATCCCTGCTCAACCTGATACCGCGGGAGAATTTCTCCCTGTTTGGAACGGAAAATACGGTTGACGAGCATCTGGACGCCGCCGCCAAAATACGGAATATAGGTGTCGCTCTTCTTGAACAGGGGCGTACGGGCTGCCTGGAGTTTGTCTTTCTTTGCCAGAGCGGCGAAATCCTGTCCGCCCTTAACACCCTCAAGAAAAGTGTTTGCCGCGTTTTCAACTCTTTCACGGGTTTGAGTCGACGGCTCGATTTTCAGAAGGATATGGCGTACTTTGACCTGGTCAACTTCTGAAAGGGCAGTTTTTGATTTAGCCTTGCCTTTCTTTGCGGTTTTCGTGGGATCGTCTTTGTATTTGATCGAGTCAACCTTAACGATGTGATAACCAAATCTCGTCAATAACGGAGGCGAGACTTCGCCCGGTTTAAGGCTGAATGCCACATCTTCAAACTCTTTTATCATCCTGCCGCGGGTGATGAACCCAAGATCGCCGCCCCGGCCTTTCCCGTCCTGGTCCTGATTTCCCTGATCTTCGGAATATCCATCTGCAAGACCTGCGAAATCCTCTCCTTTTTGAGCCCGTTCATAGATGGCTTTAGCGCGGTCAAAAACCTCGGAACTGTCCTGCATTGTTGGCGCTAGCGGGAAGAAAACAAGATCGACCGATCGGACATCTTCACGCTTATACTCGGCTTTATGGCTGTCGTAATAGGCTTGAACTTCTTTCGGGTTGAGAGTATTTGCCACATTATTCAACCGGGAGATCGGTAAAAATGCCCATTCAGCTTTCCTTTGATCATTATCCATAAGCCATTTTTCGCGGACCTTGGTATCGGGAATTATTATTCCTCCGGTCAGTTCTTCCTGGAATTTCATGATCGGAAGCATGTTTCTCGCTTCATTTTCTATATAATTTATAAGTGGTTTCGTCCGGGCATCACTGAGATTGGAAGGATTTTTCAGAAACTCCTGATACTTCTGCAAGCTGAATGAACCGTCGGAATTCCTGAAACTTTGAATCTGCTGTGCAACCTGCGCAGGATTGTTTAACATATAATTGACAAGCTCTTTATCGGTAAAACTAATCTTTCGTTTCTTTATTTCCTGCTGCACCAGAGTCTGAGTTACTATCTCATTCCAGACCTCGTCCTGAACCTGACGGTCCTGGTCAAGAGTCATCCTCTGATTTTTACCTGCTGCTTCCCGCTTTTGCTGAAGAAGACTATTATAGTAATCGTAGGTTACCTTCTGCCCGTTGATCGCCCCAAGCTCATTTATGGAACCACCACCATCCGATCGTCTTCCGGTTATATCCATGCCCCAGCCAATAACCATCATGCCAACAAAGCAGATAGCGACGGTTATCATTACCCACTTGGTGCTTGACCTCAGTGTTTTTAACATTCATTCGCTCCTGTATATGCTATTTTATGTGTTTTTATTTTTCAAAAATCAGCTTTCTCTGAACGAAACAATTTACGGTATTATTTGATTGAAATCAATCGAAAATTTATAGTTCACCATAAAACATCTTGCGCCGCCGCATGGCTTATAAGTATTATAGCAATACATTTATTAATTCTGTAATGACAAAATTTCGTATTTGCTACAAACAAAAGCAATTTTGACGCTTTCACCTTTTAATTATTTTTCAGTACCTGCATGGTCTATTCCGGCCATGAGGATCTGGCTCTGAAACCTCACAAAATCAACTTCCCCGGAGGAGAACTTTTCTACTGATCAGGGGACGGCTGATATTTTTAGAAAATTTTTACGGCAAGTTTTATGATTTACAAAAAGCCGCTCATTCGAATTAACCATAGCATAAAAAAAGCTCTAATGATTACGGTTTGATTCGCAGCGCGTTATTTTTACCTCACAAAGGAGAATATCATGACCGGAGATACTACAAAAGAAGGCGCCGCCGCCATTACGTTAGTCAACTTTATCGACTATGCGGAGGGTGCTGTTGTAAGCAAGACCATCGTTGAAAAAAAGACCGGCACAATCACCCTTTTCGCTTTCGATAAAGGGCAGAAACTGAGTGAGCATACCGCGCCTTTCGATGCGGTAGTACACGTTCTTGACGGCGAAGCGGAACTGACCATCGGAGGAAAACCGGTAAGGGCGAAATCAGGCAGCATGGTGATTATGCCTGCTCAGGTTCCTCATGCGGTAAATGCGGTGGAGCGGTTTAAGATGATTCTTATCATGATCCGGTCATAAGCGGAAGCCTGACGGTAACGATTGTACCGGTGGAGCTGTCCTCGCCACAAGGAGTGAGTGAAATACTGCCGCCATGCTCCTCGATGATAGCTTTGCAAATGGCAAGTCCCAGACCTACTCCGGAAGGTTTTGTGGTAAAAAAGGGCTCAAAAATATGGGCTCGATCTTCATCGGGGATTCCCCTGCCGGTGTCTTTGAACTGAAGGGTAATAAAATCACCATTCTCGGGCTCATTTTTTGTCACACCGGAGCTGATAAGCAATTCGCCTCCTTCCGGCATGGCGTCACGGGCGTTCTGAATAATGTTTACAATAACCTGGATGAATTTATCTTTATCCGCTTTGACAGGCGGCAAAATCGAGAGCCGTTTTCGAATGGTTATGCCCCGCTGGCTTAAATCCTCCGAATGCAGAAGAATCACATCCTGAATGACCTGATTGGCATCGAGAATATTCTGGCGCATGGTTCCCGGTTTTGCAAAATGGAGAAGGTCATCTACAATTCGCCCAAGCCTCTGCACTTCCTCAAGGATTAGATTTACATATACCCGGCGGTCATCCTGTTCGGAAATTTTTCTGAGCAGGAGCTGTGAAGCACCCTTCAACCCTGCGAGAGGATTACGAAGTTCGTGGGATAAGGTCGCCGAAAGCCGGCCAAGTGCAGCCATTTTTTCCGACTCAACCAGACGTTCATGGGTATGTTCAAGCTCTCTTTTGGCGGAAAGCACGCTCTCGTACAGACGGGCATTACGAATCGAACCGGATACCTGATGAGCGATGGTTTTCAGAAGACGCCGTTCATGTTTCTGAAAAACCCGCGGCTTACGGGTCTGGACATTGATAACGCCGATAAGCTCATCATGGAATTTCAGCGGCATGCTGAGAAGGGAGCGAAAGGCATCCTCGCCTATGAGAGGAATGTATTTATTCCGGGGATCGCGGGTGACATCAGGAACAGCAACCATTCTGCCCTGTTTCGCCGCACGGCCGGTGATTCCCTCGCCGGGATTGATTCTGACCACGCCGACAGCATCGTCCCGAAGCCCCATTGTAGCTGCCAGCACAAGCACGCCGTCAGCCGGGTCCAAAAGATAGATGGAGCATACATCCACTTTCATAATCCCGGCGGTAATGGCAACCACCTGTCTCATAATCTCATGGGTGTCAAGAGTTGCGGTTACCAGTTCACCGATTCTGGCAACGGCTATCATGGTGTCAGTCAGTCGTTTCATGATTTGAAATGCTCGTAACCTTTCGTGTGAATGGTTTCTTTCACCCCGTGTTCATCGTTCAGAATCAGTTCCCCACGGTTTCGGCTGATCGTTCCGATACGCGTCACCCGGCAATCAAGGATGCTGCCTCTTTCCGGAATTTTCGGGTCGGGTGATGTAAACAGCAGTTCATAATCTTCGCCGGCAGTGAGAGCGAAATGTACAGGATCTATCCCGTAACGGGATGTAAGCTCGCGCATATCCTGTGAAATTGGAAGCAGCCCGGCGTCGATCTCAGCCCCGCATGAACTTTCCTCACAAATATGGCCAAGGTCGGAAGCGATGCCATCCGACAGATCGATCATCGCACTTATTTTGTACCGTCTGCTGAGTTCCCGTGCAAGGGCGATGCGAGCTTCCGGGGATATAAATTTATTCATGAGGCTGTCATAACCCTTCTCGCCCTTTTCGAAAGCCATCAGTCCCGCCATCGCATCACCACTATTTCCCGTTACATACACACTATCAAAGGGTTGCGCCCCGGAGCGGTATATTACACGATTTTCTTCCGCTCTCCCGATCACGGTTATGGTGATAGTGAGAGGACCGGTTGTTGATGTCGTTTCTCCACCGGCTATCGGACAGCCGTAAGCCCGTCCTTTTTCCGCCAGACCGGAAAAAAGAGCAGCGGAATCGTCATGCAGAGTTCCGGGCGGCATGGAAAGCGAGAGAAGGCTGTATAACGGCAGCCCTGACATAGCTGCGATATCGCTGACAGAAGCGGACATGCATCTCATCCCGATCTGTTCGAATGAAAAGTACTCAGGGGTGAAATGGATGCCATCGACAAATGTGTCAATGGTGGAAAGCAGCAGACTTTCCCCGTGACAGCGTGTTACCAGACAGTCATCCCCGACCGAGCGGATGATCTCCCCTCCTTCGAGAGGCATCATCTTCCTGATATTCCTGATAAATTCAAGCTCGCCGATATCAGCGAGGGTTTTGGGTCTTGGCACCCCTGCTCCTTTATTACTCTTAATCAAATCGCATTCTCTTCAAGCACCCTTTTTTTGTTTGCAACAAATTGGGAATCCTCTTAGGGGAACTTTCATCAGGTTCGGATCGGATGAAATATATCAAAATATACCATATTATTTTTATTTAACAAAAAAAAACGAACGTGGAGCGATGGAAGGGGCGGGTTTAAAAAACTGCCATGACTCAAAGATGGATTTTTTTGATGAAAGCATGAGATTATGCAGACAGATTTATGGTACAACAGTATATTATGAGAAACGGAATGATTAAGCAGGAAAACTCTTGACAGGGGAATAAATTATAGTATTTTGATACACATAGAGGAATATCCTTCGAATGGTGGATTATGGTATATTTTCTGACAGAACATGCCCGTGACGCTCTGGAAAAGCGCCGGAGAACAATACCCTGAAACTGAAAATCGACCATAAAGCAGCTTTTACCTGAATCTGAGCGAAAGCTCCTCTCATGAGTCCGAGGAACTTTCACCCGGTATCATCGTTGATTATGATGAGAAGGGGCAAGTCGCAGGGATCGAAATGCTGCACCTTTCAAGGCGAGCACAGGGAGCGGACATACACCGTCTGCTGTTTGAGTTGGTACCATTGGTGGATCAAAATAATACGTAAAATAATTGCAGAACCCGGAATTGCTTGATAAATATGATTTTAAAAGAGAGCTATATGCATAATTTTTAAGCCTGACAGCAAATTAAATCTCCCCGTATATCTTGATATGGAAGTGCTTAATTCTGTATGCAGGAAGTGGCTGCGACATCGAGAAAGTATAATATTAATGATGTTCCTTACAGTTGAACAACATCAAGAAGTCCTGCGTTGTTTGCTCGACCTCGGCAAACGTCAGTTAGATAGGATACCGTTTCATCCAGCCGGAGTGGAATGCACATCGCTTATGGTGTGTTTCCTCTTGCACAACTTATCAGCCGCAGAAACCCTTCTACGGATAAAGAATGAATTCACGAGCGAAGAGTTGCTGGCCGAAAGAGAACTACAGAGATAAGGGATCATCCAACAATAGGCAGCAACGGAAGGCATTCCGGTGCCAATGAGTGCCTTGTTACTTTATGGAAACAAAATAAAGGCCAGACAGGTGCCACCAAAAGTAAGAGAACTTATTGCTGAACTCGAAAGGGCTGGCTTCATGAACCACGGGGGAAAAGGGAGCCACCGGAACTTTATTCATCCAAACGTAGTTAAACCGGTTATTATATCTGGAAACCCGGGCGATGACGCAAAGCATTACCAGGTCCGGGCTGTACATCTTGCTATTGAGGAGTCCGAGAAATGAAAGAGAGTGCCCGATACGTAAAAATCGTTGAGTGGTCGGAAGAGGACCTGTGCTACGTGGGTAGTTCTCCCGGATTGATTTACGGGGGGTGCCACGGCGACAATGAAAGAGAAGTGTTCGACGAACTGTGCCGAATCGTAGAAGAAGCAATCGCACTCTACAAGACGGACGGTAAACCGTTGCCTCCTCCTACCTCCGGACGTGATTTCGCCAATACAATGCAGCATGTGGCGTAAAGTCCTGCACTATGATGTAGTCAGTCTGAGTTTAGCATAGCCACTTTTGCTGACCCACAGATTTACTATGAGGCGGCTACAAGCGTTGTGGAGAGTAAATCTTCTATTCTTTCTCCTGACTCCTGTCTCCTGTCTCCTCTTTTTTCCCGTAACATTCCCTGCATTTGATACAGTTATGAGAGTCCACATGATCCGGATGAGTAATACCGACCGGGCAGTTACGGAGATTATACTTCGGCCTGTCTGTATTGTCGCCCGGAGGATGAACAAGGAGAGAAATCCTGTTGAAAAGCCCCAGTATGGCTCCCATTGGGCATGCTGTACGGCAGAACGGACGTCTTGTGACAATAGCCGCCCCGATCATTGCCGCAAGAATCCCGATTTTAAACCAGAACCACCAGCCGATCATATTGAGAATCCCGAACCCTCCCCCAAAAATCTGTTCCGCCGCGAAATGTTTTTCCGCCCACGCCCGGGCGGCTATGGGTATACCTGCTTCAAGGCTTCCCGCTGGGCAGAGAGTGCAGAAAAACGGTTCTTTCACTATTGGAGGAAGGATGAGCGCCAAAAGCACCAGCGAAAGATATTTACCATATCCGGCATACGATGGCAACCGATATTTTTTTTGGGTTATACGTCCGAGCAAATCCTGAAAAAATCCAAACGGGCAGAGGTGGCTGCAATAAAACCTTCCTGCCAGAGCTCCAAAAGCCGCGATGACTCCGATAGTAAAAAATGGAATGGAAGCTATAACCAGAAAATGCTGTAATGTGCCTATAGGACAGGCTCCCTGCGCCAGCGGGCAGGCATAGCAGTTCAACGCCGGAACCGGCAGCCAGGCAAATGTCAGGGGCGCAAGAAACGGGAAATTAAAGAGAATAGCCCAGGAGGCCTGCCACCATACTCTGCGAATTCTACTAATCATAGGTTATTTCAATCCTATGCAGGAATAGCAGAGAATTTTAGCGTTGGAAACCACAACATTTACCTCATTGCGCCCGATTCCAACCCCAACGAGAAGAACTGATGTGATGAACAGGGTAAAACCGGCGATAACCCAGCGTCTGCGTTTTTTCACCTTATAACCTTCAGCTTATTTGTTTTTTTCAATATAGCGGTCAAGTGGAACTTTTTTCGTGTACAGTTCTTCTTTGAAATACTTAAGCACCAGGGAAAAATCTTTTTTCTGAAAATATCCGGGAACAACGGTCACCGGTTTCCCATCCTTATCGATGAACAGGAAAGATGGATACCCGCTGACCTTGAAATATCGGCCGATTTCACTGTAGGTCATGGATTTACCGTCAAAGGTGCCTTTTTGTGAAGTATTTTCGGCATCGATCTTCATCGCCACCCAGCCGTCTTTGATCTGTTTTTGGATTCCCGGATCGGTATAGGTCTCTTTATCCATTTTTTTACACCATCCGCACCATTCGGTATAGAAATCGATAAATACCGGCTTCTTCTCTTTTTTCGCTATTGCAATGGCCGTATTGAAATCATCGGTAAAGATACCGTCAGTTTTTGTATTTGCCGTTGATTTGACGGAAGTTGTTCCTTTGGCATTTTTCTGCTGCCCGTCACAGGTATTCGAGAAACCGTAGAACATCAGGGCAAGCCCTGCAACAAAAACAGTAAATACAACTGGAAGTTTCATGCTTGAATCCTTTCTTGAGAGGACTATATCAATTTTTAAACAACTTGCTATTATTATTTTACGCCAAAGGAATGATTATGTTCCCGTCACCCTTAAAAACAATCCCTTCAGGTATTCCCCCTCATGGTGACAGACATCGATTGGATGATCCTCGGAATGTGCTGTCTCGGCGATTACCTGAGCCTTACGGCCGGAGTCAACGACCGCAGCGTACACAATCTGACGGAAAAGCGTTGTACTAATGTGGTGAGAACAGGAAAAAGTGGCAAGTATTCCATCGGCATTGATTTTCCGGAGAGCGCGCATATTCAGATCCTTATATCCTCGCGCCGCCTGGTCGACCTGCGCTTTCTTTGATGCAAAAGCAGGAGGGTCAACCACAATTACATCCCAGAAGCTATCCTCGGTATTCAGGTATCGAAACACATCGGCTTTAACCGTTTCTCCTGGGATGTTCTCAAGTCCGTTCAAAGACATGTTCTCTTTTAAAAGTTCCAAAGCCGGATTGGAAGTATCCACTGACGTTACATATGAAGCTCCCGATGACGCCGCAGCCACGCTGAATCCGCCGGTATAGGAAAAGAGATTCAGCACCCTTCGCCCGTTAACATACTGTCGGAGAAGGTTCCGGGAGCTACGCTGATCAAGGTAAAAACCTGTCTTCTGTCCGCGCAGAATATCTACACGATACCGAAGGCCATTTTCCATTATTTCCACTATCGGCATCGGCTGAGCGCCTTTGATAACAGTGATCCGCTCATCGAGACCTTCCTCCCGCCGTGATGATGTATCCGAGCGCTCGATCACAAATGAAGGTACAACCAGGCGCTCCAGAATGTCAATCAATTCCTGACGCCATAATTCCATCCCCGCAGTAAGAATCTGGATTACAATCCCATCTCCATAACGGTCGACAATCAATCCCGGCAGGAAATCGCCCTCCGAATTTACCAGGCGGCAGGAATTCGTCCTCTCGTTGAGTATATGCTCACGGAAAGAGAGAGCCGACCGAATTCTTTTCTCCAGAAATTCGCTGTCCGGTGATATCCTCTCCCAGGAGAGAACCCTTGCGACTATTTTCGAATCGGGATTCACATATCCCATAGCGAGGAAATTCCCCTCAGAGGAGAAAATCTCGCACATCTGGCCATTTTGCTCAAGCCCTTCGATCCGTTCAACGGCGCTGGAAAATACCCAGGGATTGCGGTTTCGGAGAGACTTTTCTCTCCCGTGTTTCAGAACTACTCGTGCAGATTTCACCATTATCAATCAATCCGGGTTAATAGAATTCAGAGACTTTCGAATGTATTATACAGATTAGTAACCATGTAATCACGCCCTTTATCATTTATCTTCGGTATAGGGTACAATCGGTTTGAATGTAGTTACTTCTCCACCTGTTGCCGGAAACGAAAACCGCCAGATGGGCTGATTCAATATCACATTATTCTCTTTCAACAGAGAGGCAAAAAGAGTATCCCATCCGGAGGACGCAAGAGCCATTTCGCTGTTCCCGAAAGGCATTACCGCAAAATATATTACTTCTCCCTTACCCAGTTTCCGGCTGAAAACGGCAGGTTTCCCATCCTCAAAGGTAAAAAGCACTTTAGCTTCCTTCGGGAGTGAAACTGAACGTGCTATTATCCCATCGACTCCGGGAGAGAGAGACAAAGTGTTTATTCCCGCAAACCTTTTACTTCCCTCTTCCGTAATATTAATTTTTGATGCATTGCGCTTCCCGCCAAGGGGAATTCCCAAAAGGCGGACTCGCTCGCTTTCAAGAGTCCCCGTTTCAATGTCATACTGGATAGCATCCGGGTCGAGAATGATGAGCGTGGCGCCATCTTCCACACGCTTTATGAGCAGGTTGACAAATGACCGTGATACATATCCCAATTCCGGGGCGATAATCAGCCTGGCGCTGTCAAGAGACTGCAAATGCTTTCGCAGATGATTTTCACCGATAAAGGTATACCATGCGCCGAGATTTTCCCCCAAAAGGACATGGAACATATAGTACGGATGGAGAATTGCATCATTCGCCGCAGCCCGTGAATCATCGCTGAAAATAACTGCAAGGTCCTTTGTTTGCGGGATCTCGAGCGCAGGAAGATTTTTCCAGAGCCGTGCTATGCGGAGAGATTCGGCATACATCTCCGGCCATGCAAAGCGGCTATTGTAAGGCGAGTACCATTCAAGGTGAGCAGCCCCCGTTTTGGCGGCCTGGCCGGCCCATTCCCGGAGATCATCACGGGTAGGCAATACATCCATATATTTAAAGGCCTGAAGGATCATCTTGACTTGTTTTCCCGCAGCAAGATCGGTCACCATTTTACTCACAAACCCTACATGGTAGAGCGCCCTTGATTTCCCATCACGGCTTAGATTGAGAGTGGGATAGGGATCTGCGGAAAAGATGTCTGTTATGTCATAGATAACGGACTGGTCGACGAAATCGATGGAATGATTGACCGGTTTGTCGATCACATCACGGATGTTGATGGCGTTTCTGTTGTATACCTGATATTCTTTTCCCGGAGCGAGACGGCGCACGATCTCATACTCATACCTTGCCGCCTGGTATATCTGCCGGTTCAGCCAGCGCCACATTGCAATACGGAGCAGCGCCACATCACGCGGCGGTTTGCCGAGAATATTCGGATCGGTCGGCCACTGATCCCACGTTTGTTCCATGTCGCCGGGGGATAGTTCAATAGTTACGCCATATTCCTTTTTTAATTCTTCATTTACCATCCCTACCACTTCAGGATTCCGAATAGTGTATGCGTCATTCAGCGGCTCATCTTTTCCGGACACCGTTGACAGCCACCTGCTTTTTCCCCATTGACCGAGCCAGTATTCGGAATACCTTTTTGCAGCCCGCATGTATGTTGAATCCCAGCACGCTACAGCTTTATCGGTGCCAATAAATTTTGCCCCTATTCCTCCTGCATCTACGGATACTGCGCCTGAATGCGACGAATAGGGCAGCATCATCCCATACTTCTCAAACAGGCTTTCCGCCCCTTCTTTTTTTAAAACAGAAAGCGACCACATGGCGAATGGCCCATCCAAACCGGCTTCCCCGGCTTCTTTAAGAATGTTGGCCTGTTCTTTTGCCCACAGTTCAGGAGTATACTGTTTCTGAATTTCCGAGGGCAAATGGCTCAAATAAAAACCCTGGTACGAGCAGGTCACTCTACGGTCTATGGATTTTTCAGTCAGAACCGACCGGTATACTGCATCGGGGCGGCCTATTTTCAACTGGTCGTCAGCACATGCAAGGGAAGTTATCACCAAGACACATGAAAAAAGAAATATATTTATCGGCAGTTTCACTACTCATCCTCTAAAATAAATCAGTTGTTCATTTTTTTCTGGTATTTCTTTACCTCACCCCCTGACCCCCTCTCCTAATTAGGAAAGGGTAACCGAAGGCTGGGTGAGGTTTTTAGAGCATGTCAGTAAAAAGATACTTTTACAGCATCATTACTTCTCATCCTCTACAAAGCTGATTCTGTAATGAATTCGAATCGATGCAATTCAATTTTTCTAAGCGTCAGTTTATTAAATCTTTTCCGTTTCCCGAAAAACAATTCTGACCGCTTCCGCCAGATTGTCCGCCCTGAAATCACCGGGAGCGAACTGTGTCCGGGGGCTGTCTGAGCTAAGACCGGTGTCGATGAGAATAGTACGGACTCCGGCGCGTCTTCCCGCTTCCATATCACGGAGGGAATCGCCGATGAAAAAGGTTTCACGGAGTGGAATTCGGAAATCTTCAGCCGCCTGAAGAAGCATGCCGGGTGACGGTTTACGGCAGGAACAGGAGTCCGATGTCTGGTGGGGACAATGATAAATACGGAGTATGTCGCCGCCGTTCTCACGAATCTGGCGGATCATGAAATCGTGGAGAATCGAGAGTTTTTCTTCTGTCTGAAGACCTTTGGCTATGCATGCCTGGTTGGTTATTACAATAACCCCATAACCGGCTTCGGCGAGCATTTTCAATCCATCGAACGCCCCCTCAGCCCATTCCCACTGTTCGATTGTGGTGGTATAATCACCGCGCTCCACATTGATGACTCCATCGCGGTCAAGAAAAACAAAACGGCGCTGATCAGGCTTCTTCCCCGCCATTTCAGCTTCTTTCCCTGATACGGTTAATGATGTCGCTGGTAGAAGCATTGTCAACGAGCGGAATGAGAGCCACTATTCCCCCATAGGATTCGACAATCTCATGGCCGACAACCTGGTCTTTCGAATAATCCGACCCTTTGACAAGCACATCCGGACGAATATCCCTGATAAGCTCCAGAGGCGTGTCCTCGTCAAAGAGAATCACATACCCGACCGATTCGAGCGCGGCAAGCACATGGCTTCGTTCTTCTTCCGGAATGATAGGGCGGGAATTCCCTTTGAGTGCCCGTATAGAACGGTCGGTGTTGAGCCCGACAATGAGCACATCGCCCAACCCTCTGGCTTCATTGAGATAGGTGATATGCCCGATATGAAGGAGGTCGAAACAACCGTTGGTAAACACGATTTTCATCCCGTTTTTTTTCAGCTCTTCAACCCGGGAGATGAGAGCTGCGCGATCAACTATCTTTTCAGAAACCGTCTGCCCGTACGCATAGGTCATGATCTCTTCCGGCGTCGCAGTGGCGGTCTGACGCTTCCCCACCACTATTCCAGCCGCAATATTGGCAGTATGGCATGCATCGATTAAAGCCGCTCCCGCAGCGACCGCAGAAGCCATTGTAGCAATAACCGTATCTCCGGCGCCGGTAACATCGTACACTTCCCGCGCACGGGTATGGATATGATTCATCGGCTTACCACGTTCAATCAGCGCCATACCATCGGCTCCGAGAGTAACCAGCATATTTTCTATACCAAACCGGTCCATGAGACTCCGGCAGGATTTCTCTATACAATCGGGCGAGGAATCATGCGACCCCGAAACGCTGAACAATTCGGGAAGATTTGGAGTAATAAGAAAAGAGGATGCGTATTTCCCGAAATCCGCCGATTTGGGATCGACGATCACACGCTTTCCATTTCGGGTCAGTTTCTCTACAAACCCTTCCGTGACTACACCCTTGGCGTAATCGGAAACGATGATT
>JBAYHX010000032.1:0-14785 GCA_041665965.1 Candidatus Latescibacterota bacterium | reverse complement strand
TAAAATATCCGCAATAAACTTATGATTCCATTTGACAAACTAATAATAAGTATACATATTTCTTCCGGTACATTTCTTACTATATATGCCATTTTTTGTTTTACCCCTGCCTATTAACAATGATAAATCCAAGAGGTGCAATCATGAACAAATTCATCTCTTTCCTCCTCGGGCTTGCGTTCCTTGCCACTACAATCAATTCTGCATCCGCGACAACAATCAACGTACCCGGCAATCAGTCCACCATCCAGGCGGGCATCGATGCTTCCAGTCCCGGCGACACCGTGCTCGTTCAGCCCGGGCGCTACGTTGAAACCATCGATTTCAAGGGAAAGGATATCATTGTCGGATCGCTATTTCTTGCAACGAGGGATTCCTCATACATCTCCAACACGGTCATTAGTGGTGGCGGTAATGGGTCGGTGGTTACTTTCAAAAATGGGGAAACGGAGAACGCCGAACTCTGCGGGTTTACGGTTGCATTTGGAGAGACAAAATACATACAAGGTCACCAACCATTAAGCTGGGGCGGCGGGATATATTGTATAAATGCAAGCCCCTATCTGCACCATTTAATAGTTGAAAATAACGAATCGGATTATGACGGCGGCGGAATTCATCTCGAAAAATCAAATTCAACAATTGAGTATTGCGTGATAAGAAATAACAGGGCGAAGATGTTAGGAGGGGGATTTTATATTTCTCAAGGGAATAATCATATAACTAATTGTATTATCAATAGTAATGAAGGTATTGATGGCGGTGGTGGTGAGTTTTTGTATTCTAATATAAAAATAGAAAGATGCGTTATTTTTAAAAATAGATCTGATCTGGGGAGTGCATTATATGTTCATCAATCAGAAACAACTATTATTAATTCAACAATTACCGATCATTCTTATGGTTACGATGTAATATATAGTGATGGTATAATATTAACAATAGTGAATTCTATTTTGTGGAACGATTGTGACTATGAAATAGATTCTCGGACAATACAAGCAAAATATCCTCCAAACAACGTTATAATTGCTTATTCTGATGTCCGAAATAATAACATCACTATCCATGTTGATGCACAAGATTCTTTGTTTTTGGACAATGTCATTAATCAAAATCCTCTCTTTGTAAATCCCGATATTGATGATTACAGATTAAATAGTAACTCGCCTTGTATAGATGCCGGGGTGTCTCGTTACATATTTAATAACGCGTCAATTTTAAATCTTCCGAAAAATTCTTATAAGGGAAATGGACCGGATATGGGAGCAAATGAATTTGATATTATTTCTTCGGTAAAATCAATTAATACTGATTCTACTATAAAAATATCAAGCTTTCCTAATCCTTTCAATTCTTCGACGATTATTCGTTATTCACTCTCAAAACAAAGTCATGTAAATCTTGCGGTTTATTCTATTACCGGCCAAAAAGTTAAAGATTTACTTAATAAATCTCTTCCGGTCGGCAACTATCAAACTCAATGGAATGGCACGGATAAATCCGGAAACAACGTCTCTTCCGGTGTTTATATCGTTCGATTAAACACCGGAATACAAACACTTTCGAAATGTGTTGTATATATGAAATAAACAATTTTCAGGAGATTGAGAAGGAAGGCAGATTAGTCGCTCCTTCCTCCAACAATTATTACCTTATCACCCGCACCGACATCGCCTTGTCGGTTATACCCTCGACAGTTTTTACCTTCTTGCCTTCGGGATTCATGACCACCTCGTACTTTTTGCCGTCGAGGGTGAGATTAATTCCCAGCGCCGATTCAACCGAAACGCCTTTCCCGTCAGTCACCGTGAACCTCTGTGAAGAAGTCAGCTTTCCATCATTCGAATGCGGTTCAAAAAGGACGACAAAATCGGCATTCTTCACCTTTTCCCGGCGGAGGAGCAGAAATTCCTTTTCCGGTTTGGGATACTGGTATGACCACTCGAATCCGTGGATAACGTTCAGCGGCTCGGTGTTAATTGCCCGCATGGAGAGAGTGAATTCGTCGCGGCTTCCGGCCTTCGGGATGATCCAGTCGGAAGCAAGGCCGCCGGAAACACGGGCTGATGCGAGGTTTTGCACCATCTGATAACCGTCCTCCTTTCCGATGGGGTCGGGATGGGGCGAAAGGGAAGCATGAATACCGTCACGGCCGTTCGAATGATCGGGAACGCCGTGGAACCACCAGTCGTAGGTATGATCCTTTTCCGAGCGAAGGATGTCCATGATCAGATAAGCGCCGTCCAGCACACACACTGCCCTCCAGATCTTTACTCCGGGATAGATGCGGTCGTTATATGCCATGGTGACAGCGGCGTCTTTCCCATCCTCGTAAAAAACCTGCTCGGAGGCATGGGGCTGGTAATGGCCTTTGAAATAATCTTTCATGCCGGACTGGTTGCGGGCATCCACAATGATGGTGGAATGGGAAGCGGACTGTATCTGCCACTGGTGGTGAAGGTCTGTCGAGCCCCAGGCGAAATGTCCGGGGTAGCTTTGGGCGTGATAACCGCGGAAATTCAGCGCGAGCGAAAGCACGGAGAAAGAGCCGCGATTGTCCGGTATGCCCCATTTGAATTCGGCATCCAGAGTTCCGCCGGCGGGATCGGGACGGCGCAGGATGGAAAGGCCGGAGTTAGGGAAATTCACGGAAGGCGGAACGGACAGGTCCGGAGCTGCCCCCCCGAGCGCAGGAGGTTCACCGTCAAGAAGGGAGCGTCCGGCAAAAGCTTTATAGATAGGATTAGGATAATGACGGGCGGTAACGGTAAACATTCCCGTTCCGCTTTTTGGGTTCATGGGAGAACTCCACCAGAAAGAGCAGTCGGCCAGTCGTTTGAGTTCCGGATCGAAAGAGTCTCTGCCGTTTTTGAACATCATTTCGGCGATTTCGAGCATGGTCTGGGCGAAACCGTTCTGAGAGTACCCGTGGCCAAACACGAGACCGTCCGCGGTAGCCCCATATCGCCGAAGGCTCCAATAGCCGAAAGGACTTGCCACTGAAAAAGCCACAAGCGGCGCATTGCCGTATGCCAGGCCGCCGGTAAACGCTGTGATGACAATGGAGGACTCACGGCAGAGCATGTCCATGCGGAAATCCGCCATTTCGGAAAGCGCGGGGAGAAGAAGCCCGCGTTCCAGCCCAGCGGCCTGTTCTGGTTCGACCCCACCGGTAATCCGCAGAAATTCCAGCCCCTCGACCATTGGCCGGAAAGTATAGCCTTCCATGTATTTGGCAAATTCGGTACGGCCTTTGTCGATAGTGTTGGTTGCGGTGTCCAGATCCATCCAGTCCCAGGTAAAATATTTCGCTTTGTACTGCTCTAAAATGGTAAGTGCGGCTTTGGAATAGCTGCTATTTCCGGTTAAAACATATGCCAGAGAAAGAGTGCGTACCGCTCTTCCAAAATATTCATGCCGCGAGGTGGCATAATCACGGTCAAGGCTCACCCCGGTGAAATCCCTGGTTCGATATTCCTTCCCCACAGGGCAGTAATGCTTGCCCGGCCCCTGGTATTGCAAAGCACAACGGTGCTCCTCACAATAGTAATACGCGTACGCCCAGCCGGGACCATCAGGAATGGTCAGGTTCCCTTCGGCGATGGTCTTCGCCTGAGAGATGATGGAATCTCCCTCCTTTTTTCCCCAATCGGCGGATGCATAGCGCTGACGGATAAGTTCGATTATGTTTTGTCCGAACAGGGCATCTGCTCCCCGTATTTTGGGCATAATAATGAGCGGCAGAGAAATTTGCTTGCAGGAACGCAGGATTGTCTCTTCCGAGTCCGCCACACCCTTGACCGAGAACACCGGCTGGTACCATTCGCAATAGAAAACAGGCTGCACCAAAGCCACATTTTTGGGAAGCCGCAGAGTCGCGGTGAAACGTGCCGAATCCCCGGGCGCAATCACCGCTTCACGGGGCGATATAAGAGCGGAGCCATGCCGGCCCTCGGTACGAACCATACTCGCCGAAACGGTACGTGCAAAAGCATCACGGTTACGGATCACCAGCGGGTATTCATATACGAGGTCGCCCGATGCATCGGGAATAATCTTGAAATCGGTGCCGTTCCAGCCAACATCGAGATGGCGTTTTACCATTCTGACATTGCGGATCGAGATTTTCCGCTGTTTTTCCATATCCGGGTAGCCGGAATCGAAAGACCAGAGATTGAATGTCAGCCGGGGAGTCTGAGCTTCGAATACGCTGTCCCCATGAAACAAATCGGTCACGGTCTCTGGCTGGGAGAGGTCAGCCTGGACGGTGTACCAGCCACCGGGGGGACGGTGAATATCAATTGGCCGCCAGACCTGATTATGCAATCCCGGACGCTCGGCGAATATCCGAACCTCGGATGGTCCGCCCTCGATTTTCACATCGAATTTACAGAGACCGTAGTCCTCGAACTTCGCTCCGGCGGGAAGCGGAAAAGAGAAGAGAGCGCGGTCCCCGACCGGGGCATTCCAGACAAGAGTACCATCCGCCTCCCAGGAAAGAAAATTTGTATCGCCGTCAATTTTCAGAACAGGCGCTGTTTTGCCGGTGGGGATCATACACCTCTCGGCTGCAAATCCTCTGCCTGCCTGGGCGAGAACCACCAGTATCAGGCAAAAAGCCGATATACGCAGCGCAAGAAAGAAACTTTTTTTCATCATTATCTCCTCATGGTCCGATTTTAAATCCGTGATAGAAGAAAAACAGCTACATAGATAGCGATAGTTACCTGAAATGGCAACGGAAAAATGTGAATTAAAATGAGTATATACTTATTTTACACATTTTTTCTCTTTATATTTGAGAAAAGAAGACTGCTTTTTTTTCTTCAGCTATTAAGGAATGGAAAGAGGAGATAATTTTCAGACAAAAAAAAGCTCCGGAATAAACCGGAGCTTTTCTCAGAAAAAACAAATTACTGTAATTACTGCACATTTATGAATAGCCCGACGAGGATTCCAATTCCGGCAAATTCATGTTTCCCGGCCAGAGGAATCAAGACATCTCCTCTCACACCGACAGTTTCCATAGCCATGTATTTGGCGCCGATATTAAGAGTAAACAGATTCTGTCCGGAATCTTTTACCTCAACTCCGTTAAACTCTGAATCGCCGGCCATGCCATATTCGATTCCAAAAATACCGTCCAATTTCTCAGCCAGAGTATACGAGCCTTCAGCGGTAACATAGATGCCCAGTCCGGGTTTTTCACATCCGGCGTCATCCGGACCTTCAGCGTTCCAGCGAATACCGACCTGACCATTGAAACCAAGTTTATCCATTTGTTTCGCGGTCATTGCGGCGACATCAATTCCAAATCCGCCCGGGTTTCCAAGGCCGTCCTTGTCGGTGCCGGTAGGAAGATCGAGAGCGCCGCGAATGGTCAGAAAGTTATCAGGCATAACTGCATACTTGGCTCCAAGCCAGATGTCTCCGATTCCCGATTTATCAGGAAGAAGTGTATCCTGATAATATATTTTGCTTATGGATACGATGGGCAGAACAGCAAAGGCTTCAAGCTTATCCATGATACCATATCTGGCAAAAAGAGGGACATGGATAAGGGAGCCCGAGTCCGGAGCATCAGCAGATTCACTGTCCTTGTTATAGTACTTCTTGCCAAACTTATAAAGAATCTTGCCGCCGACATCGATACCGCCGGCTTTCGTTACAGCAGCAGTATCCTGCGTATAAAGGTCGTCAAACGCCATTGCTGTAGTGGAGAACAGAAAAGCCCCAACAATCGAAACAAAAGTTAACATGATTGTTTTTTTCATCTTCATCCTCTTGGAAAAAATTGAACGTTGTAAGGTTGACCGTAAAATTTGCGCATAACGACTGTTTGCAACATTGTTACTTTCTTCGGAATTCCATCTTTGATCTTACATCAACGGTTTCAACATTACTATGATTTTTTCTTTCCAAACCTCCTTTCTTGTTGGGTGGGTTCCGAAAAAGCAGGTAAACATAAATAAACGAAATAAAGCTCTGTATTACGAACTACGATACGTTCACCGGTTCAGATGCAATTTTCTCACTCGTTACACATATATTATACTTAATAGTACTGCTTATTGTCAAAATAAAAAAAATATGAAACGAACCCCTAAAACCTTAGCAGGCGTGGTTTTTTCTCGTGTATGGGAATATGACCTTATAAGTATTTTATTGTCTGCGAATTAATAATTTAACATCCGTTCAACTTCTTGATTTTAATGACTTGCTCAGTTCTGTTTTGAGAAGCTCAATAAGTTTGTTGGCTCTGGCAAGTTTGATACCTATGCTTGTTACCAGATTGTTCGAGATTTTTTTATAAATATCCGGGTACTCTTCACCAAGTTTTTCAAGATGATTGATATTCATGACCAGCACCCAGCTGTCTTCACGGGTCAAAGCAATTGCCGTTCTCTTCAGGCTTGGCACGAATGCAAGCTCTCCAAATATCTCTCCGGAAGCAATCCTGTACAATGGCACTCCGTTGAACGATATAATTTCCACACTTCCTGCAATCAGGATAAAAATGTCACGGGTAACATCGGTTTCACTGGCGATGATTTCGTTTTTGTTGAAATGAACCTTGTTGGATATTTTTGCGACCTCCTGTATCTCCATAGCATTGAGACCTTTAAAAAGATCGAACTTATCAATACCCCAGGCGGTTTTAGACATTGAATCGTTCCTTCAGCGATGAATGAATACTGTAACCTTAGAGAAATAGTGGAACCAAGCTGCAACGACGGAAAAATATGGTTAAAAATTTTAATAAGCAAATGGTATTTGATTTAAAAACCATTATTCATTTTTGATACGCAAACAATGTAATTTCAATGGAATCACACTAAAAATTCTTTACCTTCTTACCAATTTCACATTGTCAGATTCCAAAGTCGCCATCTTCCACAAAATAGAAATGAAGATTCATTTTCATCAACAGCCATAAGAAGAAGATTGACTGCCTCGAACAACAATGTTATTTTACTCCTACTATGGAGAGATCATGAAAATACAAAAAACACTGCGTCTTCAAATCGGTATTGTGGCAGGATTGATATTTATCTGGCGGGCGCATCCGACATTGAGCAGTTTTTGTGCCGGCCTGATCTTCATGGCTCTTGGAGAGTGCTTTCGGTTTGTCAGCGCAGGGACATTAATAAAGTTTGAAGGAGTAACCCGCAACGGTATCTATTCTTTCACACGGAATCCTCTCTACGTTGGCTCCTTTCTCATCGGTCTTGGCGCATGTATCATGGGAAAGGACATTCCTTTTTTTCTGTTATTCATCCTCCTGTTTCCCTCCCTTTATTACCGTGTTATAAAGGAAGAAGAGTCATACCTTACCGGCCGATATGGTGAAGACTATATAAATTATCTTAATGAGGTTCCCCGTCTTCTCCCACACCATTTCGATCTTGGCATGATTATCCGTGATACTTCACCCTTTCTCGCGGTTAAAAACCGTGAACTCATCACACTGGCAGGTCTTATCACTGTTCTGGTGATCATGGTAATAAAGATGGTTATGGCATAATCAGAATTGTTCGGTTTCAATTCCCATTGACCTCCGCATTCCGCACTATCCTTACAAAAGACAGTTTCGTTCGTCAATTATCGGATGAACCTGTAATTTTTACTATGCCATCGAGTAAGATAAGAGGATGTTTGAGGGAGATTGTTTATTCCTGCGACATTCATGATCTCCCTTGCTCCCTTAATAAGGAACACACTATCACGGGGAACTTTACTTGGGACATGACATACTCCTACTCCCATCACGGGGTCACTGCTTCTGCACAGCAAGCGCAGGATGCAAAAAAACCACCCTCTGGGTTATTCACTTTTACTGATCAAACGACACAATCGGATACTGTCATTGTATTGAAATCAAAGCTTGTGATAAGTTCGTGGTTCACACGTCAACTCTCTCCAATAAAAAAAACCCGGAAGATCAAATCTTCCGGGTTTAAATTTAATTCCGATTTTACATCAGAAGGAAATTCTCATTTAAGAGATTATTACTTCTTTTTTGGGCTCTTTTTAGCAGCAGGTTTGACAGCTTTCTTAGCCTTTGCATCTTCTATCTTCTGAGCGACTTCCTGGCCGGCAGCAGCAATCTTGCCTTTGAGCGTGTTTGCGTCGTTGTAAGCGTTCAAGAAAGCGGAATTGCCGATCGCAGCGTCAAGATTTGCGGCGTCTTTATCAAAAGCGGCTTCCATCTCTTTCATTTTCTTCAACTCGTCTTTGACGATGACTTTTTTGGCTTCAGGAGTAGCCATTGTTGCTTTGAATTTGGCAAGCTCAGCCTTTGCAGCATCTACGCCCTGTTTGGCGGCCGCTGGTGCATTTGTCTGAATAGCTGTTTCAACTTCTGCAACCAAAGCTGTCAAAGAATCGGCTTTAGCAGTAGCAGCCTTGTTTTTCTTGTTATCCATCAAAGTCTGAAGTTCGGACATTCCAGCTACAACCGCATCATACTGCTGAGACGCAAATACCGCAGCGCCCGCTCCGTCAAACTTGGTAATCTGCTCTTGAAGAGCTGCAACTTTTTCTGTCGGGGGTTTAGCGCAGCCAGCAAAAAGCATCGCGCCAAGAGCTATAGCAACCGCAGAGAGTACGATAATTTTCTTCATGATTCTTAATCCTTTCAAACATTTTCATAAAAGTTAACTGCGTTTGTTACTTCTCACAAATCAAACAGGAGAAATAACGACGTTTTCATGTAATTCTGAAACATTTCTTCTTTAGCGTTTATTGATTTTCAACCTCCTTTCGATTATTTGCATGGACAAATAATTCAGGAACAGGCCATATTATAATACATTTTTTGTAAATACGAAAGAAAAATTTTATAAACCATCGTTATAATCTTTAACCGGCGATAATATACTACAATCTGTTTAAGATATATACAATTTTCTTTTGGTTTAATTAAATATTTAAATCTTAATCAAGTTAGAACAAAAATACATACTATGACAGCACCAAGAGACAGGTGAGGAATGCCGATGGTTTGTGCTTACGGATGGGCAGTGAATTGTGAATCAGCTTGACGGGGGCTGTTATTTTTCATACATTACTTGTCTAAAATCGGGGTGTAGCGCAGCTCGGCTAGCGCGCGTGCTTTGGGAGCATGAGGCCCTCGGTTCAAATCCGAGCACCCCGACCATATACCGCAACGACTTACAAAGGTTACTGACACAAAAAGCATGGTGCCAAAATGGTTTTTGTGTCAGTTTGTGTCAGGATGCCTTAATAAAACACCCTTTGTAGACTTTCTCCATACTTGGTATAGATTTCAGCGAATCCATTGCATCAAGAGGTTCGATTGTTGCATATCGGTCAGTTGTTGACCTGTCTTCATGGCCAAGTAAAACTCTTACCTTTTCGAGACTTACCCCTGAGCGAACAAGAGTGCTGGCAAAAATATGCCTGATATCATGGAATCTTAACTTTGTGCCGTTCACTTCTATACCAACTTTTTTTACTGCTCTGTCAAAGGTATGAAGAATTGAAAGGTATCTAGTTCCTGTCTTTGGGTTAATAAAAACAAACCCTTCCTTTCTTTTTGAGATCAGCCTTTTCAACAGATTAACTGCGCTTTCTCCAAGTGGGAAAACTTCTTCTTTGTTTCCTTTGAGCCTTAAATACACTTCCCCTGTTTTTGTAACATCATGAAATCTGATATCTTCAATTTTCAGAGAAAGTACATTCTCTTTACGGAAGCCTGTGTAAAAGGCAAACTCGACAATATCAGACATCGGGTGATCAAAGCAGGATATAAGTTCTGCAATTTTGCCGATCGGAACATTGACATCTCTTTTACCTTCAGGGAGAAGTCTGAATCCTCTTAGCGGGTTTGTTTCTATTATATCCCACTCTACAGCCCGAAAAAGCATGGATTTGATAAGGGCCGCTTCTCTATTGACCGTGGCGTTTGAAGCCTCATCTTGTTTTTTTCTGGCACTCATGTATTCGTGAATCAGGTTTTTAGTAATTTTACAAATTGGGATTTCAGAGAGACTTGGGCATCTTCGAATGCATTCAAATCTATAAAAATAAATCTGTTGCATTGACTTACTCTGAAATCGCCCATGTCTTTCTATAAAAACAGGATACAATTGAGTCAAAGTATAATTCTTTGATTCTTCACCCTTTCTGGCGCTTTCTATCTCCACTTCCGGGTCTTTTCCTTCTAACAGCCAATCAGAAAACTTTACAGCCCTACGTTGAGCCAAGTCTCGATCACTTCCAACCGAAATTCTTCTCCTTTCTCCCTGAGGGTTGTAATAGTACAACTGATAATTACTTCCGCGTTTCTGAATCTTAACAGGTTTTACTGTTGCCATGTGTAGTCTCCTATTCTATCGCATGGCCTCTGCACTATATAATGTATCACAGAGGCCAATATTTTTCAAGTTGTTTTAGGTAAAAGGAATATGCCCTTGTGTTCCCCATTATCGCTCTGATGATGAGGCGCTTTGTTTACTCTAAGATTTCGGTCAAGAAAAGCATCCAGATCTTTTTTCCTAATTCTTCTGAAATGTTGTTTCTCACCCGTGCGGGGCAGTTCTTCATATGAAAGTAAGCCTTTGTCGAGCCATGATTCAACTGACCCACGGCTGACGCAGGCATATTCTGCGGCTTCGGATATTGTTAATGCCCGTTTTGAAATAGTTGTATTTGAAACAGTTGATACATGTCTTTCAGTGATTTGATTTTGTGTACTATTATTGCCAGCTATATCAGCCGGAGTTATATTTTTGTTTTGTTCAATTTTTTTATTCATACCCTGATCCTATTTGTATATGTTTGTAATCAGGGGTTTATGTGTTTTTTTACTGATCAAATATGAATATTGTTTATAGGTTACATACCTTTTTTGTAAATGGTTTTGTGATCGGTGTTTCACTTAAACCCGATAAAATTATGTGTTATAAAATGTGTTTGTTGTTTACCACCTTTCTATTGGTATCGGCCAATACAAAAAGCCCCTGTATCACAACTACAAGGGCGTTATTATTTACTGTATGTTGTATAACCTGCTACGTTTAATAGAATTCTTAATTTTTGTAACACGCTGATTATAAAATTACTGTTAATTAAAAGATCGAATCGTCTTCTTGATTTGCAGCACAGAGTTTTTCTTCGATTATAATAGGCTCTTCAGAAGGCCAATCGATCTCGCCGCCAAGATGCATCTCGAAAGCCATACGGCTCTCGTATAAACCAGGAATGATATATGCAAGTTTTCTCAATTTTACGTTCTGATAACACTTATCGACCGTTATAGTCTTTACCATTCTTTTTGTTGTCAAATTGTGAGAAGTAATTTTACATAGATTCTGACCGAATGCTTGTACGCTGATTTGTTTGTTTCTGGCATACGGTTGAGAGGTGAACTTCGCATATATATCATCAACGAATACCTGAGACGGCCAACCGTCATCATCTGAGAGAATAGTACCCAGCCACAAACAGTCGTACCAAAACTTCTGAACCGGTTGAAGAGATAGTACCTTTTGCTCAATCATGGCGTTGGTTTTTGGGCGCGTTCTCAGATCGATATCACTGATGTTCATATTCATCAGTTCGTAAAGCAGCGCTTCACGACCACCATGCTGCATCTGATCTGATATTGCCTTGAAATACTCATTGTTCTGTTTATATTTTTCATTAACCTGAAATACACAAAACCTTCTTTCATCGGCTTCTGCTGGAACGACCCATTCATAATTCGAACAGATAATCATATTCACATAGTTCTTTACTTGGTATACATCACGCCCCTTTGGTTCGATGACAATCGTATCTTCTGTGATCAGGGATTTTAATGTGCTCACTTCGGACTTGTCACCAGCCCAGTACGCCTCATCTGCAAAAAGCAGAACGCAGTTTTCAAGATGAGAATTAAAATTGCCCGTGAGATGCGATTGGTGTGATATATGCAGGAAATGAGGCCCGAATAAGCTGCCAAACCAATTTACCCAAACACCCTTGCCTGTGCCTTGACCCCCTTGGGCGACTAAAGCTACGCCGGGTCTATTGCCGGGATTCTGAACTACATTGGCCAACCACGCCATCACATATTTGTAATAGTCTTCGTTACCATTACAGATTACTTCTTTTATATGGTCAAGATACAGATGGCAATCGCCCTGTATCGGCTCAACGGAAAAGCCCGACCATAGGTTGAGGTAGCCCGCTTTATTATGGTGAGGCAGAAAGATAACGCCCTGATAGGTTTTTCTTTTGGGGTGATTCAGCCAGTATGAGGCAGCAGGTTTAATATTACTTTCGACAACGACTTTCTGATTCGAATAAAATTGCTTAAAATCGTCAACACTCATATAGGTAATTACTTCTCGGTCGAATACTGGATCGTAATCTTTTTTAACGACCTTTGTCTTATTGCCTCTCATGACAACAGCATATTTCTCGTTATATTGGCGGATAAGTTCTTCAGGTGTCATGGGAGGTGAAGAGATTGCTGGGGCTTTGGTAGACAGGAATGTTTTCGCACGGCCAATCTCGCCATATAACCATTGACGACGATTGGCACCTTTCTCTCTATATTTTTCACCGATTGGATAGTCTTCGAAAATTGAAACAATGGTATCTTCTTTTATCTCGGCTCTGATCAACTCGATCAAAACTGTTATGATCGCTTCTGAACGCTGACCTTTCGGCTTACCCAGTAAAATTAATTCTTTCGCAGTATCAGAAATTTTGAGATTTCTTATTTCGGTTTCGTTTATTTTTTCAGATTGGATATCTGGTTCTTTCGCGGTTATTAATTCGGCGGAGCTCTTTTTCGCCAGATCGAGTAACCATTGTGGCGCAGGTGCAATCGGCAAATCTGAAAGGATACTGTATACGGCACCTGTATCTGGATGAATTGAGCCGGGAGCTACTACCTGACCACCAACCCCACGTATATCGAAGCCATTTTTCTTACGGCTTCGATTGCCATACACATTACCGTCATCAGGGTAAAGGTAATAATAATGAACGCCATGCCCCCCGCCGCTCTTTACAGAGTATGTATCTGTGATCAGGGAACCATTATCGGTACAGTATGACTGGAAGAGATTCTGGTCATCGACGTCAAGAACAATAATGCCGTTCGCAGGGCCACAAGGTATACCTGAATTCATACAGATTAAATCATCTGATGGATATGGGCTTGGCGTTGTACACCATTGTTGCCACCCATCTTCAGTCGGCACCTTACCCTTGAGCGGAATAAGATGAAACTTCTTTTCTTTTTGTAGCATATCATTTCTCTTTATTAAAGCGGTTAATAATATTGCGGAACATACATAAACACAAAAATGAATATTACCGCGCTGTTGAACAATTGATTCACAACTTACCCATGATTATCTTTTTCACAACCGTGGAAATCATAGACAAGTGTTTCATCAATTTCATAGAGTTTGTCCTGATTCAATTTCATGCAAGTGTAAATGAGAGATAATTGTCTTATATCTCTGTGTACATGGGCATTTATGGGTTTAATGGTAGTCAACAATTTTATCATGGTGAAAAAGAGGGGTGATATCAGATATGCTCGAAGATGGGCTTGAAAATGGCTGCGGTGGCTGCGGTGGGGTTCGTATCGACGCCATCGTAAGTGTTTGAGTTGCAATTGATTGGCTGCGGTGGCTGCACTGTCATCACTTTTTTCTTATTCAGGGGGAAAATAGAAAAAGGTACCGATGATGTACAAATAGCGACGCCACCGACGCCACATATTGCTAATGAGTTGTTGTACATGGTGTTATAGTGGCGTCGACTTTTTGTCAAGTGCAGCCAGTGCGGCCATAGTGCGACCATAGTGCAGCCAATTTTCACATTCTTGTTTGTTTTGGGAAGTTATATCATGTCTGGAAAAAGTTCTATCGAAGATTTAACGAATACATGGAACAACAGGAAGACAAATGTCGGAGTGCCGATGTCGGGTGAACGTCTATGGCCGCAAGGTAATGCGGACGTTACACCATGCCATAGTGGGGACGAAACATAACTGTCAAAACAACAACGCAGTATGAAATATAAAAGACGATCACCAAGGTCGTCTTTTTTTTGTCTGCAAAGGATAAAATTCTTTCACTTGGAGCAACTTGAAGTAGGACAAATTGTAAAGACGATCATCATTTCTTGAAAGTTGAATATTTTATTTTAACAACAACAAAAACAGGAGGTAAACATGCGTGAAGCAAAGTACGTAAAATCATTAACAATTTCTCTCTCGGAACAGGTTTATCAGCAGATTAAGAGCTACTCTGATACGTTTCATATATCAATGGGCGATACCGTTCGCGAGGCCATTGATAAAATGATGGAATCAGAAGACAACAAGGAGGCAAGTCGTGTTTCACAATAACAGTCAGCTAACTTATTACAGTAGGAAGGATAAAACAATGTCATACACACCCGAAGACTATAAGAGATTTGCAGAAGTGCCATTTGAAAAGGTACTGAAATATCTGAGAATCAGTGTTACCCCCAATGCTACTCATCTCAATGGTGAGATAGCTGGTAAGCCGTTTAATGTAAATATTGAAAAGAATCTCTTTTGGGTTGACGATAACGACCACGGTAATGTGATCAGTTTCTTGGCAATGGTGAGGGGTTGTAAGAATTCAGTTGCCGCCCAAGAGATCGAGAATCAATTTTTCACTACAGATGGAAAGCAATTACGAAATAATGCGGAAGCTGTTAATGATTTTAGTCAAGAGATAATCCAACCCAAAATAATTACTTTGAAGCATGGTGAAACAATTGT
>JBAYHX010000031.1:0-14831 GCA_041665965.1 Candidatus Latescibacterota bacterium | reverse complement strand
TTTTCGCTTATGACCCCGATGACATCTTCCACAATTTGTTTTATATTAACATTTTTAAGAATAAGTTCCGGCGGCTTTGAAAACTTTAAAAAATTTTCCACAATAATGCTTATACGGGAAATCTCACTTTTCACTGATGAAAGGAAATGAGAATATTGTTCTTTGTTAGTAACAACTTGAAATTCTGTGTCAAGCAGTTGAACTAACATATTTATCGAATTAAGCGGGTTCCTGATTTCATGTGCGACTCCGGCTGCGAGCCTCCCCATCGAGGTTAATCTCTCGTTTCGCCACGCATCTTCCTCCATTTTTCTGACTTCCGAAAGTATCCTGTCGTGTTCCTGATTGAGTAACTGGTAATTTTGTCTTAAAATAAACTGCAAAAACAGCAGAATCGCAGTGAATACCGTAATGAAAAAAAGGATAATAAAATTCTTCTTCGCTCTGTTTGTTATATCCCTGAATACCGAAGAATCCAAACCTATTCTAATCAATCCGATATTATAATCGTCCACTACAAGCGGCTGAACTATCTCGAAAATGCTGACGTTTCCCGAGGGAATAAACCGCCATGAAAAATTGCCCGGAACAGCTTTTAAAAGAAAAGGGTCCTCGCTGATTCTTGTTATTTGCATAACACCTGGAGAAGACGCAATAATGCCCAGGGTATCCTGAAGAACTATATATCTGACATTTTTAGGAACACTTATTCTCTTAAATAAATTCCCAATACCGATCTCTTTTCGTAAATCAAGCATCCTCCCTGATTCGGTGCTTATAACGACCGCGCCGATTTTTTCTCCACCTACAACTACTCCATAACGCATCCCGCTGTAGTAGCTCTCGCCCATAAAACCGATAACCTTGTACTTTACTTTACCGGAAAGAACATCATAGACTTCCTGGCGGTGTTTTAGGGGAGAGTTTTTCGGTGGTGAGGAGGTTGTATTTGTCCGCGAAATAAAATTCCCGTTTCTGTCAAGAATGGAAATCATCTGGAGGTCGTTTTCTTGAGCGATTTTTCGTAGTTCATTGGATTGAGGAATCCGGGAACGGGTAATATTTTCTATCAGACGGGCGTTATCGAGAAGACGGTCGGCGGTCAGCTGTTCGGCCACATCAAGGGAATGTATGCTCATTCCGGCGCTGACATTCACCACAAACATGAGCTGTTTCGCTTCATTCAGCATGAGTTTTCTGAGGTCTTTATTATTACGCTGATAGCCTATATATATAACAGAACCGATAGAGAAAAAGATTACAAGACATATCAAGAAAATATATTTTGCCCCGGGAACTGATATTCTCATCTCATTAACTTTCAATAAATTGAAAAGTTCACCATTATACCCGCCGAATTATATGACAGAAAGGATTCCGAAGCATTAACATCGGTATAATATAACCTGCAGGATGGATGAATATAATCTGGCATCAAAGCCGTATTATACAATAATATGAAAGAAACACTTTTTTC
This sequence comes from Candidatus Latescibacterota bacterium, assembly GCA_041665965.1. Classification (GTDB taxonomy): domain Bacteria; phylum Latescibacterota; class Latescibacteria; order Latescibacterales; family Latescibacteraceae; genus JAUYCD01. The sequence goes on along the minus strand of JBAYHX010000031.1, from coordinate 13,354 downwards.
AATCTCGGACCAGCCGTTTTGCGGGAGATATTCGAAGACGGTAAGCTCTCCTTTGTGATAAGTCCGCTGGTTATATGTTCCAACAATTTTCATTGACCCTTTGCCAGGAATGAGACGGGTTAGTGACACTGAAATTTCTTGCCGAGAGTATTTATATTTGTCGTCTAAAAATACACTGTTATATACCCTGGAGCTATCTGATGAAGAAAAGCCGGTGGATAAAATACTTTTGCTCAATTCTATATTTGCTCCGGTTATGTCCGTGAAAGATTGAGCTATCAGGATTTTTGTGTCGAAAATTTTACTGATAGGGCTGTTCTCAACTTTAAAATAACTTCGTGCTCCCGAATCGAATTGCAGACGGAGTGTAGTCCGGGTTTTGAAAAATTTGTCAAATCTCAGATATGTTTCTACCCCATTGTAATTCTCAGCATCGTATTTCATATAATCTTTACTTTCCAGGTTGACTCCCCACCGAAACAAAATGGTTGGTCGTATGTAATATTTTATATTGGATACTACACTATAGTGATTATAACCGTCGAGAACCGTAACATTACCAAAACGGGCGAAATTTCCAGAAACGGCAGCGCTCCATGATAAAGATTCTCCGGAAAACAAGCTGTAATTCACAGATAATTCATGGTTTTGATACTGCAGTCCATCATAATGTTCCAAGAAAGCTAATTCGGAATCATAAGCAATATAGATTTTGTCCGTTACTGAATGACTTAAAGATCCGTTTAACCGTATGAAATTACCGGACTCACCTTCCGGCTGCATCAACATATTTGATGAAGAATCTACAGTCAAACCCGCCTTGTATTCTGCATGGGCGTTTGAAAAAGGGAAGATTAAAAGAATTAAAGGCCAAAACAGTTTCATTGATTTCCCCTGTTCTGTTTTCCTCCGTTGCCACTGCCTGAACCGTCTCCACTACTTCCGTCCCAATACTCTCCACCACGTCTTCTTTCCTGTGAAAAATTGCGGCCATCATTGATACCGTCACCATCAGCATCAATAAAAATATCTTTTCCACGCTGCCTTGACTTATTCATTTGTTTTATCTGAGCAGTATTGTCGTCTATACCATCGCCGTCCTCATCTTTAAAAACCGGCTTCTCAGCTGTTTTCTTGCCGCTGATATCGTTTATGCCGTCCCCATTTGCATCGAGAAATAGTGTAAACTGTCCTTTTCCTGCTCCGGATATTTTCTTGGTGAGGTCGTTAATACCATCACCGTTTTTATCTATGAATACATCGTTAATACCATCACCGTTTTTATCTATGAAAAGAAAGTTATGTTTGTATTTCATTCCTGTTACATCATTTACGCCGTCACCGTTTGCGTCATAGTATAAATCATTCCGGCCATCTTTATCAGCATCGATATATTTTAATCCCTCATTTCCGGATTTCTCCTGAGCTGACAACTGGTTTGTGATGGCCAATACCGAAAGGAGAAGCGTGATACTTAATTTCATAACAGCCTCCAAATAATAAAAACACGGGGAAGCCAGAAGCTCCCCCGGTTTCCTAAAGATAAATAGTTCAGGTTATTTCTTAACAGAATTGATAGATTTTTCGTTTCCCTTGCTGTTTCTTAAGTTTTTGCCGGTTCCTGCGTTATCGCAGACACCGTCACCATCTGCATCAACAAAAGCGGCTTTATTATAATTTTTATTTTTTAAAGCCATCTTATTTTTTGTTCCGGATCCGGTGTTATCGCAGATTCCATCACCATCAGAATCTACATAATTTCTTTTTTCACCTTTCCCAAGGCCAAGCCCTTTGCCTCCGTTAACAGAGTAGTTATCGCAAACACCATCACCATTCTCATCGACAAATGAAGCAGAGTTTGAGTTCGTTCCCTGTGTTGGAGATGCTGTAAAAGCATTCGATGCAAAAGCGACAAACAATGCAAATGTTAAAACTGTAATTAATTTTGTGGTTTTCATGGTACACCTCTCGTTATTATTGTTTTGGTTTAGGTTATTATTGGGATATCCCGTATCCTGGCGATAGTAGAAGCTAACCGCGTGCCAAAACAACTCAACGATTAATACTATAGCTTTAATATATTGAATATAAAAGAGATGCGCATATCTTCCACTCCAAAAAAGCAAGTTAAGGAAAAAATAATGAAGTCGTAGGAATTTACGAAAACATTTTTCAAATAGCACACATCAATTTGTTTATATTATGCTTATGCTTTATTACGAGTAACCGGCCGGATTCGTAAATATTTACGAGTTCAGACAATATAATAAAGTGTATTATCTATAATAACTTCTAAATATTATTTAAAATACATGTTTTCCATAAAATCTTTTCTGATTCTCAAGACCTGCTCCCCTGAAACGGGTCAAAAAATAATGTGAGTATTTGGTAAACTACTGCGGTATTGACCTACCCCCGAAAACTGGTTCAGATATTATGTTGTGATCAGAGGACAAAAAACTAAATCGCGTGGTAGTATAAAAACTGAGGGCAGGTCAGAAATATGAATAAGAAGGTTTGAATTTTAAACTGATAGAGGAGAAGATTATGAATAAGATTGTGGTTATTGACGAGGTATTGTGCACAGGTTGTGGGGCTTGTGTTGAGATTTGCCCCAATAAAATTTTGTATATTGATGAGAAGGATAATGTTTGCAAGGTCACAGATGAAACAAAATGCGATAGACGACGGGGATGTGAAAGATTATGTCCAACAGGCGCTATAAAGATTCACTAAAAAAATAGAAGCACAAAACGGTAAACTGTATGTCTTCAAAACAGTTTGGCCATAATAAGTAAAAAGTTTAGGTGTGATTTTAGTAAGATGCAACTGATTTTTTCTTAATTCCTTTTGTCAAGTATGTGTTGAACCATCATCACGTTAATCCTATATGAAAATAATTTACCAGAAAATATTATGATATCAGTTGAACCTTTTGCAAAAGTCCATATTTTAGAAGCAGCCCCCTTCCTGTCCTTCGGACATCCTTCCCCCGGAAGGGGGCAGGATAAACTCGATGTGTCACTGTTTTCCTTGCCCCCGGAACGGGGGAAAGGGACAGAGGGTTAGGGGGCTTAAGTAAAAAAAATTTTACATTTTTCAATAGTAAAACGACTTTTGCAATTGGCTCAGTTAATAGAAATTTGGGAAGGGGAGAGATGGTATATGGCCTGGAAAAGATAGAAAAAGTACAATTTGCTATCACTTTTCGGATGAATAATGATAATAAAGTGAATATTGTGAATATACCGATAAAATGCAAATTATTTAAAAATGTGTGGTTATGTGGTACGTATTGAATAACAAAGAATTACATTTTTAAAGAGACCATGACTTGCAATGTGAGGGTCACCCGTTCGATTTGGGTCATCGGCTCCATGTAAGACAATGTGTTACGAACTATCCTATCCTGCCATTGATTTCTTATTTATACGTATTTTATACATTCATCCCCGATGTTTACTCTTTCTGTGGGCATCAAAAAGGGGATTAGGTTTCCCTTATTCCCATACTTTGCTTCGCCTAATAGACTGCACTCGGCATAAGCTTTGTATCCCCTTGCGGTAATATCGTGTCTCTATGGCTGCCTTGCGGGTTCCTGGGGCATGATGGATAACGATGTCACTAACCGTTATTTTTTTGTAATGTTTCTCCTCTAATCCTAACATGATATAAGGACCGGTTCTCGAAAGGCAGGTCAATGTTTTTTTGGGGTGATTAAAGGGGTGGATATATTTTAACTGTATCTATGGATTGATCCACCCCAAAATACTGTAATAGGAGCCGAAATATCGCCTTTGAAATGCGCGAACCCTTAAAAATGATGAAAAGCCCAAAGCCCTGATTGATATCTGCCTGTCCTGATATGTGGAAAATGTGTAGCGTTCTGAAAAAAACCTGGAAAACTATTGAAAGGGCACTTTTTCTTTACAGGGGCTGCAAAAATCCTTTTTCCTTTCCGAAAAGTTTTACATACGGCTCGATCGACGCTGCCGAGTTTGTGCCGAAAACGCCGTACGGGGAACCGATTGCCCAATCCTGGGGCAGATCGTCGAGCGCGACCATTTCGCCGCCTTTCACAAGGTGGGAATAGAACGCTGTGATGAACATGGCGGTTTTTTCGAGTATCTGGTCATGGGTCTGGAACATCTGGCCCGTTTCGAACAGACGCTGGATCTGGTGAACCAGCGGCAGCCACTCGAATTCATCGCGCGCCCAGTCGTCCGCCCAGTAGTTGATGAATGTCTTGTCTCCCGGCTGAACGATGATAGCGCAGTTGTTTCCGCCGACTCCGGGCATCTGGCCTTCGTATATCCTGCCGGTGAACTGTCCCTTGCCGCGGTCTTTATATAAAACGTGGGTTACGCCGCACTTTTCCGGATCATAGGGATTCACGCATTTACGCCAGTCTTTCGATTTGAAAGCCGCCGAATGGATTCCCCCGCCGATCGCCGCATACGCGAACCATAACCCGTGGAGCCCGTGCGAATAATAGTCGTTGCTCGAATTGTACGCTTCATAACCGGTTATTTCTTCGGGTTTGAACCTGCTTTTGACAACATGGACTTCCTTGAGAAGTTCCCAGTCCGATGCGGTGATGAGCGGAGCGTTCCCCTTTTTCGAGCAGTTCACTATGAAACGGGCTTTTGTCATCGAATCCGCGAAGGGACGGTTGATATAGGTGGGTATTCCCGCTTCCATATATGGCTCTGCGAGCTTGTAATTATAGGCCGCGGCAAAGAAGTCATCAACGAACATCCCCTGTACCTTGCCGACCATGCTGTCAAAATTCTTCACAACTTCGATGCCGGTTTTTTTACTGAACTGCTCCGCAATCTGCGGATCGGCAGACCATACTTTTGTGAAAAGCATACCCGTACGACGGGGAAATCCCGGAGGCGGATTGAGCAGCCTGTCCCAGATGCCGCCCGACCCCCAATTCGTTGAACCGCCTGCCCCGAGAATAAGCCCGACTTCGAGCAATTCCTTGGAAACGGCCGACTTGCGTTTGAAGAGCACCTCTGCGCCTGACGATGATGCAGCGCTGGCAAGAATCATGGATGATCCGATTTTAATAAACCTGCGTCTCGATGTGCTGCTGGTATCCGGCATGGTGCATCTCCTTTTTAACGGGTAGAAACCTCTGTGCAGTTTTTCAGTGTGTCAGTGCTGGCTTCGACAGGCTGGCTTCGACAAGCTCAGCCAGCGGGCGCTGAGTTTGCTGGAGCTTATCGGTCGCTGAGCTTGTCGAAGCGACGGTCTATTCCAAAACCGCGTAATGAGAACAAACAATAATAATTATTTATAAAATCAGATAGATGAGTTATTTTTATTTCACAGCAACATCGAATACCTTGATTCGGCGAGCTTTGCCTTCCGGTCCCTCGATAGTAAGAACAACGGTATAATTCCCTGGTTTTATATAGGTATGAACAGGATTCTGTTCTGTTGAAGTGGTTCCGTCATCGAAATCCCAGAGCCAGGAAGTGATCTTTCCGTAGGATAAATCTATGAAAGCTACCATACGGCGGTCCATATCTACAACTTTGAATGACCACTGCGCCTCTATGGGTTTAAGGAACTGCGGCTCAAGAGGCATTAAGCGGAAAGCAACCTGGCAGGAGGCGTTTTGATCCATCCTCGTTTTATGTGATAAGTTCCAGAAACCGTTGTAATCACATCCGGGCTTGTCATAATCCATTACTGCCCAGGAAAGCCCGATTATCTTGTTTTCTTCCAGTTTGGATTCAACCGCCCCGTCAGGACCGTCATAGGGGGCATAATCGAACGGGGTTATCCAGAATTCAAGGATGAGATGTCCCTTCTCGCCTTCTTTGAAATTGTATGAGCAGGCATGATTTGCATAGGGAAGTTCACGAATCCACGGCTGGCAGCCCCAAATCATAGCCCAGTCTCTGTCCTCGCCCGGAGGGGTGAAAATATGATAATTCTGGGAATGTACACCCATGAAACGGAAATGGTTTTCCATCGGGTCCGAAAGCTGGGAATTTAATATGAATTGTCCTCCCGACAGGTCGCCGTCAACAACCACTTCGAAAATATCGCCAAGATTGATTTTCGTTGTCCAGTAATTATCATCCGCCTCATAGAGAAAATAGAGACGGTTCATTCCTTTTACCCAACCCACTTTTACTTTTATTTTCAGATCTTCCGGGTCAGGGCTCCCGACATTGCCCTTGTGAGTGTCTCTCAGCTCATCCGAGCCGACAGAGTAACTTTCCGGAAAAATTTTCCAATCCTCGGTTTTGCCGTCAATGCAGGGAATCTTATCAGAAGGAAACTGAAAAATCTTAAAAACCACATCTGGCCGTTCCAGTGCGGGGGCTTGGTTGTTACCGGCCAGAACAAGCAGCAACAACGCTAAAACCATAGTTCGATTCATGAGAATAACCTCATTTCGCTTGAGAATTTATTCTACTTTAACCTGTTTCGTACCAGCCGCCGGCTTCGACAGGCTGGCTTCGACAGGCTCAGCCAGCGGGCGCTGAGATTATGGTAACTATCGGGTATTGAGCTTGTGGAAACCAGCGGTGCTGAGTTTGCAGGAACTTATCGGACGCTGAGCTTGTCGAAGCGCCTTTATGGCCTGCGGACTATCCGGAACCCCAGGCCCCAGTACGAGTGGGAAGGCCTGCGCCAGTGACGGTACGCTATCCGTTCATACACAGCCTGTTCGTACCATCCCCCGCCGCGAAACGCCCGGTTGTCGCAGGGTTTCGATGTGTAGTAATCCCTGTCGACCGTGTCCATGCACCATTCCCACACATTGCCGGTCATATCGTACAGACCCCAGGCATTCGGCGGTTTCGTTCCCACCGGGTGGGTGCCGCAATGGTTCTCAATCAGTTTCAGTAAACTATAGTCCCCGGATACATGGCTGTCTCCGCTGTTTCTCCAATACCAGCCCGCGCGGTCGAGATCTTCCTCGGTGTTGCCGGTATAGTACCGGGTTTCCGTACCCGCCCGGCATGCGTACTCCCATTCCGCTTCAGTCGGCAGCCCGATCTTCTGTCCGGTTTTTTTGCTGAGCCACGAGCAGAATTCCTGTACATCATACCAACTCACACATACCACGGGATGGTTATCGGTCTGAGGAAGGTATGGATTCTTCCAGTTTGCATCCGATTTTCTCACCCACTCACCGTTTGCCACTATCCAGGTTTGATCGCCCCCCTCATCGCCCAGTTCAGCCTGGGTTTTGTATCCGGTTTCATCCACGAATTTTCGGAACTGACCCACCGTGGTCTCGAATACACTCATCTCGAATCTTTTTACCTTCAGCGTATGGACCGGTTCCTCTCTGTCAAGACCCTTGCCCAAGTCCCCGATATCGCCGGCGCGGTAGGTACCTCCCTTTATCTTCGCCATTTTGAACCCGAGGCCGGAAAGCGGGTCCTTTCCCCCGGCCGTTCCGGTTTTTCCTTCCTCTGCATATGCTTTCAGATACGTGCCAGATAGCAGTATCGACGATCCGATTTTCATGAATCTGCGTCTCGATGTGTTGATGTCGTCTGACAAAATGCATCTCCTTTTCAACAGGTAAAGTCCTCCGGGCAACGTTTCATCCGTTACCGATCATGTGTACTCTGTCAAACCGTTCTTGTCGCCCAGTTTTCAAGCCATTTGTAATGATCCGGAAGATACGCACTTTTTGTGGAGGCTGCAACGGCGCTCAGATTTTCGAGCAGTTTTTTTTCATAGTTTGAAAGTGACGGTTGATAAATCGATTCGAGATTTGTCATCACTTCTTCCAGTGTATTCATCGCCGGCATGGTCGAATCGATATCTTTTGCGGCATAGACATACCGCAGCATTGCCTGCGCGATGTTTGCCTTTTTTTCCTTGAAATACCCTTTTTTGAAAGCGAGCTCGACCATCGCATCGCTTCCCATCGGTTTGATGCCGAGAATGCCGAGATTCATCCGTTCGCAGCGGGGTATGAGCGCCGAATAATCGTTGTAGGGGTAGTCCTTGCCAAGCACCATGCCGCTGTTATGATGAAAGTTGTAGACGATCATGACATAGTCCAGCGCATCCCCGTACCGGTCGATGTGTTTCATCATGGATGCCGCATCGTGGGAAACGACGCCAACCGCCCGTATTTTACCCGCTTTCTTGTTTTTTTCCATGATGGCGAACCGGTCGTCGTCAACGGTATAGAGACGGTATAAATCGATGTAGTCGGTATCGAAACTTTTCAGCGCATAATCGAGTTCGCCCTGCATCTTTTCGGTAGACAGCTCGAAACACAAAGATACCACCGCATTCTTGCGAACACCGCTCAGGCTCTTGCCCATAGGTTGGAATTGATGGAAACCTTCTTCATACACATCGAAGATGTTGATTCCACCCTCAAAGCCCAGTTTGATCATCCGGTCGCGAAGTTCCGGCTGCGCGATGACTTCTTTTTTCAGGTGCGATCCGAAACCGAGCACGGAAACTTCTATGCCTGTTTTGCCAAGAGTTCGTTTTGGAATCTCTCCCTTGGGTTCCAATCCCTTATATTTCCTGCCGGTCATAATGGAGCAGCCGGCAAAAGGAAGCGCGGTTGATACCGTACCGACACCTTTTAAAAAAGATCTGCGTTTCATTTTTCCTCCAGAGATTCCATTTTCGGATTAGTATCCTGTGCTTCATGGTATCAAAAAAATAAAGTTAACCACGAACCACACGAAAAATTCGAAAAATGATTTTCAAAAAGATAATTTAGTATCTTTCATGGTTAATGTGACCAATATATCTTCATAAGAACGGAACAGTGGCTAATACAACCGATTTAACGCTCTGCCGATAACATACCGTCGAATTGCCTCGGAATAGGGAAGTTCGTCTTTCCCGCCGAGAGAAGAGAGCTTGACCGCGCACCCTACGAGCCGGGAAACGTTGGCTGCGACTAGAGTACGATGCATCTCCAGAATTGCTTCATAGGGTCTTGGAATAATTCTGAATGAATAAAACTCGTTAAGTTTTTCGAACATATTCATGTTCCAATCGCCCTGCAGTACGAAATTCCGGTCTTCTTTGGCTGCGTAAACATGAATATGGTAGCCTCTTTCAGTAGGGTAGGTGCCGATGTGGCACATACCGATGATAGGAGGATCGCCGTCGCGCGGCTTATAGGTGAGGACGATGAGCGATGCCCCGATGGGGATTTTGTCGACACGGTGTCTGCGCATATCGATTTCGAAATTCCCAGTGAAAAAAGCGGTTTCGATCCCGCCGCCGAGCGCCGAGTGGGCATAGTTGATCACATGCGGGAAATGCCAGGTAAAATGAGCTTCAGCCCCGTAGGCTTCAAATGCGCGGACAGGGCCTTTTTCTTTGACAAAAGCCTGCATCTCATAAACATCCGGCCCGAATTCCAGCTCAGATGCGCTCATGACCGGCGCATCGTATTTTTTTGCCAGACGGATTATTTCTTCGGCATCCTCGATCGTAGCGGTAAATGGGCGATTGATAAAGGTTGGCTTTCCCTGTTCAAGTCCCGGCTGTGCGAGTTCTAAAACCTTGCGATAGTCAGCATGTTCGATATAGAGACAATCACATTCGTTTGAGAGTGTAACCGGATCGTTGTATATTTTTTCGTAAATTTTTCCTTTCATTGCTTCCGCAAGGCCCGGCTGGTCATCCCATAGTGCGTAGGTTTTTACAAGGACTTCTTTTAGATATTCTTTTGGTGGATTCTTGAACATGGAGGCAAAACCGTGGGAACCGACTCCGAGGACACCGAGTTTCAATATACCCATGTCTTTTGCGTATGCAGGAGCCGTCCCTGCAAGTACAATTCCCGCAATTCCGGCAGTAACCCGTTTCAGATTGCTTTTTTTGTTTTCCACGTATTAATCCTTCCATCAATATATCGGATTCAGTGCCTGCGGACTACGCGGAAGCCCAGGCCGTAATCACCGTCCTTCGGGAGGAACCTGCCGCGGTACGCTACCCGGCATTTGAAGGCTTTATTGTCCCATGTTCCATCACGGATGATCCTTACCGTTCCTGATTGTGCTCCTGTTGGATTTTTAACGTTTTTGCCAAGATAGCTCCCGTACCAGTCAAGGCACCACTCCCATACATTTCCGCTCATGTCATACAGGCCGAAGGGATTGGCCGGGTATGCGCCCACGGGTGTCGGGCTCCCGATATACATGTCATAATTCACCCTGGTGCTGTCGATGGCCCCGTTGTCTGTTCCGTACGAATACTGTTTTCCTCCACGGGCTGCATATTCCCATTCGGCTTCTGTCGGAAGATCAAGGCCGTAATACAGGGCAAAGGACTTCGCCCCGTACCATGATACTGCCACCACAGGCCAGTACTCTTTTCCACCTGTCACCGTGAACCTGCCGCTGCTGTAATCGATCCAGCATTTGTTACCTGAACCGTAATCATAGCCGATATCTATGTACCGCTCACCTGACCACTCGCCGGTTTTTCCATACACATCGCCGCTTTTCATTTCTATTTCACCTGATGCAAGGGCAGAATTCAGGTACGCGGCATATTGCGCGTTGGTAACTTCGTATACGCCCATCTTGAAACCCGACACCGTTACTTTGTGCACAGGGCGGCAACCATCCCATAAATCACCAACCTCATCTCCCATCTGGAACGTGCCGCCTGGGATGGCTGCGAAGGTAATTTCCAAAGATGATGAATCGTGTATGCGGGCTTTTAGCCCAATCGATCCGACCCCACAGGACAAAAAATAAAAATTAGTTAAAAGAAATAATAATGCAAGTTTATTGTACTGTTTCATAACGTCCTCTCTCTTGCGGACATTTGAGTTGATTGCGAGTCGAGGTTTCAACTTTCATGAGAAACACGGACGAACCGTGTGATTCGCTTTTTTACAAATATATCATGAGGCGGTCATTATGCAAACGATTCCTCTTGAAACAGGTACGGCTCCTGTTATCTGATGGATTGATATTTATTCAATAGCAACAATCGCCGGGGAATTGAACCATGAGAAGTTAAATAAGTATATATGAATGTGACAGATATCATGGCGAACGGAGGATGTGAATCAGCTTTCTGCCGGAATGGCTCATCGAGTTTGCCGTCGGTCACCGTCGGTTCGTCAATCCGGAATGTTTTCACAGATAGTCAGCGCCCGGAAAAGGGTCGGTTTCTGTGTGAAAACAGGAAGAAAGATCGGGAGAACAATAACAGGGAGTAAAAGAGTGTTTCGGACGATCAAGAAACATATAAGTTGGAACGATCTTTTCAGCCCTTGATCGAAAAATCTTTTCAGTCGCTGTCAAGCCCAGGCAAATCGGCCTTTGACCGGGCTTGACAATTTGAGGTCTGCAATGATTATGTACGAAATAATGAATTTTTTACGATGCAGATGTCACCCTTTTGGTATTGAGGGGAGATCGGAGGCTTCACATACCCCACGGATGAATCATACGTTCCCTTTCATCACTTCGAGTACAGATAGCACGAGTTTCCGTGTAATGAGAGATATCCCGTTGAAATAAAAGGTTCATAGCCTTTATTGTATATTTTTTTTGTATACGGAACAACCACCGGCGCTTCGATATAAAGCAATTGCCCGGCTCCGGAAAAAGTGAAGCTGGCGTTATAAGGATTCGCATACTTGGTTTCTGTGACAGAGATTCCGCTGTAGGTAACAGACTTGAATGGAACAGTTGGTGTTCCGTAGGCGTATTCCGTATAGTTGTCATCTGTCCCATCTCTCAGTTTCACCGCTTCCATTGTCACTTTCCCGGAAGCCTTTACCGAAATCGGTTTGCCCAGGGGACAATCGAGACCGTCGTCTTTCCTTGTGGCATTCGGCTGAAGATCTGTCCCCGTAATTTCATAGGTCACATCGATCTTGAAATTTGCGGTTGTTCCCCAGTTGGCGGTGTCATGCGCAGTGAATGAGAGATTGAATGTTTTCGTTACCGTTGGTTCGCTGATTGTTAATGTTCCGCGATTGATTGGGACATTCGTCGGCTTTGCCCAGTCGATATCAAGATCCACATCTACACTATCTTTGCCGTTGTACACTCTGAGAATGCTTTTTCCGCCGAAAACACCGTAAGGTACGCTGAATGTCCCATCGGCAGCGCTCGGTTTATCGGTTGCGCCTCCCACCCATATCTGTACGCCGTCGTTGTAAAAGTTCTTCGCCGTGGCGTTGGCTAACGGATTTCCTGCTGCATCAACGAACTTTCCGGTGACACTATAGCTCCAGCCCATGCTGTGTAAATAAGGCTGGAAATATTTTTCCTTGCCGGCGCCGGCAAGATATGTACGAATCCGCTCGCGGAGGAGATCGATGTCAGTGGGGACCGGTTTCTGATACAAAAGACCGAATATGTCGGTGAATGAGGAGTTAATAACAGGAACCGTTCGAAATTTTACCTTTTCTGTGGAATACAGATCCACGATGGTATCCTTGGTGCGGTTGAGTCCGGCAAGCATCATGCAACCGAATCCCTCGATGCTGGGCGCATCGACTTTCCAGGGGAGATTCAACGATGAGTAGACGAACGATTTCGGTTCGGTCGGGTTAGCGACTGCTCCCACCGATCCATTCTGATAGTAATCGGAAAAATAGGCGGGGTCCTCGATGAACATGGCCTTACGGTCGTTGACGTCACCGGTTCCATGTTTGCTGGTATCCCAGGGCATCTGGCTATATACGGTCATATAGGTGGAATTTCCGGCGATTGCGTGAAACATATAGTGCCCTGACTCATGGGCAATGTGCCCTGCGATTTCTCCCGGATCGGTATATTCTTTCTTTATGTTGATGGTATAGGAATTCACCGTATATACAGGAGTATATGCGATAAACGCACTGTAGTCGTCACTTCCCCCAAAAACGAGTTTCCATGCCATTTTATCGGTAACGTTATCGAGCGCTTCATCTCTCAGTGAAGTTGGAAGTTCGGACAGATACCGGCCGATCATCCGGCTCGCTTCCAACCTGTAAGAAGTTAATTTCTGATCATCCGGGGTATCCTTATCGATTTTCGCTACCCATATTTTGTTGAAACCCTGGTGCCCGGATGGTATTCTCGCCGAGGCTTTGCCTGAAACCTCGAATGGCATGAGAAGGTCGAATGCAATTTTGCCGTCAGCAAGAGTTCTCGATGGGATACTGACCCAGGATTGATCACGATCCGTATAGTCTCCCATAAGCCCGAATGAGGTACCGTAACCGTAGACCAGGATGGTGCTGCCCTCCGCCGGTGCGAATACCAGCGATATATCGCTTTTTTGGTCGTAATTGATGTAATAGCCGTTTCCGGACACGGGAGCGGTAACCGTAGATACGATGGGGGCGGTCTGAAGCTTACCCGAACCACCTTCCGGG